>NZ_JAGPYA010000012.1:0-133986 GCF_018070245.1 Micromonospora sp. M61
TCATCGCCGACGAGCCCACCAGCGCCCTCGACGTGTCGGTGCGGGCGCAGATCCTCAACCTGCTCCTGGACCTCAAGGAGCGGCTGAACCTGGCCATGGTCTTCGTCTCGCACGACATCCAGACGGTCAAACGGATCAGTGACCGCGTGGTCACCATGTACCTCGGCCGGATCGTGGAGCAGACACCCGCCGCCGGGCTTCCCGAGGTCGCGCAGCACCCGTACACGCGGGCGCTCTTCTCGGCCACGCCGGGTCTGCTCTCGCCCCTGGATCCCATCCCGCTCGTCGGCCCCGTCCCGCTCGCCACGAAGCCGCCGACCGGATGCCCGTTTCGCACCCGGTGCTGGAAGGCGACCGACGGCTGCGCCATCGAGATGCCCCCGGTCCGGTCGGGCGACGGCGGCGCCGGCTCCCACGAGTTCCGGTGTTACCACCCCGTACCCGCTGGATCCAGCAACACGGAGCTGGTCGAGCTCGCCAGAGCAGCGACCGGCCGCACCACCCCCCTACATCTCGAGGAGACAGCGTGACCACCCCTGCCCCGCGGTTCGCCGGAGTCGTGCCGCCGGTCGTCACCCCTTTGACCGAGGAGGGTGCGGTCGACGTCGCCTCCCTGGAGCGGCTCATCGAGCGGATGCTCAGCGCAGGCGTCGACGGCATCTTCGCCCTCGGCAGCTCCGGCGAGACCGTCTTCCTCACCGACAGCCAGCGGGACCAGGCTCTCGAGGTCGTCGTGAAGACCGTCGCGGGCGCCGTACCGGTCATCGCCGGCTGCATCGAGCCCACCACGCGCCGGGTCCTCGACCGGGCCGACGCGTCGACGCGCCTGGGCGTCGACGGCCTGGTGGCCACTGCACCCTTCTACGCCATCGTCGGCCCGTACGAGGTCGAGCGTCACTTCCGGTCGCTCGCCGCGTCGGTCGAGCTTCCCCTGCTGGCGTACGACATCCCCGTCTGCGTGCACACCAAGCTCTCCCCGGGTCTGCTGAGCCAGCTGGCGGTGGAAGGCGTCCTCGCGGGCGTCAAGGACTCCAGCGGCGACGACGTCGCCTTCCGTCAGCTGGTGCTGGCGATCACGGAACGCGCGCCAGACGCCGGGTTCAGCCTGTTGACCGGGCACGAGGTGGTGGTCGACGCGATGATGCTCGCGGGCGCCTCCGGCTCGGTCCCCGGCCTGGCCAACGTGGACCCGGCGGGCTACGTGCGACTGCACCGGGCTTGCGTGAACGGCGACTGGGACACCGCCCGCGTGGAGCAGGACCGACTGACCCGGTTGTTCCGGATCGTCGACGCGGCCGACCCGGCGACGGCGGCGGGGGCGACCCGGGGCGTGGGCGCGTTCAAGACCGCCCTGGCCCTGCTCGGCGTCATCGACAGCAACAACGTGTCACTTCCGATGCGGCCGCTCGACGCCGACGAAGCGGCGCGGGTTCGTGCCCAGCTGGAACTGGCGGGGCTGCTCTAGCCATGTCCAAGGTGCGCAAGCCCCCGGTCGTCGACGAGGCGGTAGCCGCGCTCGACATCGGGGGCACCAAGACGGCTGCCGCCCTCGTCACGAGGCAGGGCGAGGTCGTCCACCGGGCCACGGCCCCCACCCCTGGTCGGGCCGGGGCGACCGCCATCCTCGACACCGCGGCCGATCTCGTCGATCGGTTGCGGGCGAGGGCGACGGGGACACGCGTCCGTGCCGTCGGAGTCGGTAGTGCCGGAGTGATCGACCACCGAACGGGCCTGGTGCTCTCGGCCACCGACGCCCTGGCCGGTTGGGCCGGCACGGATCTGCGACGACGACTGCGCGAGCTGCTGGACCTGCCCGTCGCGGTGATCAACGACGTGCACGCGCACGCCCTCGGCGAGACGCGCCACGGGGTGGCCGCCGGCCACCAGACGACGCTCTTTCTCGCGGTCGGCACCGGCATCGGTGCCTCGTTCGTCGTTGACGGCACCGTGCTGGCCGGCGCCCACTCCGCGGCCGGGCACGCAGGCCACCAGCCGTCGCCGTACGCCGGGCAGTTGCCCTGCACCTGCGGCGGGCAGGGACACCTGGAGGCGATCGCGTCCGGGCCCGGCCTCGCCCAGGAGTACGCGCGGCGTACCGGCCAACCGGTCGACGACCTGCGGTCGGTGGCCGCGCGCGCAGCGGACGGCGACGCGACGGCCCGGGAGGTGGTCCTGCTGGGCGGGGCTGCCGTGGGCTCGGCTGTCGGCGGACTGGTCAACATGCTCGATCCCGCTGCCGTCGTCATCGGCGGCGGGGTCGCCGGCCTCGGTGACCTTTGGTGGCAGGCACTTCGGGACGCCGTGCGGCGGGAGACGTTGCCCAGCCTGGTCGACGTGCCCGTGCTGGCCTCGACCCTCGGATCGGACGCCCCACTGCTCGGCGCCGCGTCACTCGCCTGGGAGGGCACCGAATGAACAAGCTGATCGCGCATCTCCGTCACCGCCTCGTCGTCTCCTGCCAGGCGTACCCCGGTGAGCCGATGCGCACCCCGGACACGATGCGCCGGGTCGCCCTCGCCGCCGCCAAGGGCGGTGCCGCCGGCATTCGCGCCCAGGGTGTGGCGGACATCGCGGCCATCCGGGAGGCCGTCGACCTCCCGCTCATCGGGCTGTGGAAGGACGGCGACGACGACGTCTTCATCACCCCCACGCTGGAGCACGCGCTGGCCGTGGCACGGGCGGGCGCGCACGTCGTCGCGCTCGACGGCACCGCGCGGCCCCGGCCCGACGGCCGAACCCTCGCTGACACCATCGCCGCCGTCCACGAACTGACCGGGGCTCTGGTGATGGCCGACTGCTCCACCCTCGGCGAGGGCATCGCCGCCGCGGCGGCGGGAGCCGACCTGGTCGGCACCACCCTTTCCGGCTACACCGCGTACACCAGCAAGCAGCCCGGCCCTGACCTGGACCTGGTTGCTCAGCTCGCCACCGCGATCGACGTGCCGGTGATCGCGGAGGGTCGGATCCACACCCCGGCCCAGGCGGCGCAGGCGCTGCGGGCCGGGGCGTGGGCGGTGGTGGTGGGCACCGCGATCACCCACCCCAGCACCATCACCGGCTGGTTCGCGTCGGCGATGGCGACCGCCAACCCTGCTGTCACGGAGGCCAAGCTGTGGCTTTGAGCGATCTCACTCTCGCCGAATGCTGGGCGTACCGACCCGATCTGGCTGTTCCGGAGGACCTGGACGCCTTCTGGGAGCGGACACTTCGCGTCGACGAACCGGTGGAGGCGACGTACGAGCCCGTCGACACCGGTCTCACCCAGATCCGCACCTGGTCGGTCACCGTCGCCGGCTACGGCGGCGAACCGGTGCACGGCTGGCTGCACCTGCCGACGAATGCCGCCGGGCCGTTGCCCTGCGTGGTCGAGTATCTCGGGTACGGCCGTGGTCGTGGCCTGCCGCACGAGAAACTGTTCTGGGCCTCGGCGGGCTTCGCGCACCTCATCATGGACACCCGGGGTCAGGGCTGGAGTGCCGCGCCCGGCGACACCGCCGACCCGCACCGCTATCCGGCGGGCACCGTTCCGGGTTTCCTCACCCGGGGGGTCACCAGCCCGGAGGACTTCTACTACCGCAGGCTGATCACCGACGCGGTCCGGTTCGCCCAGGCTGCCCGGGAGCATCCCGCCGTCGACCCCGACCGGGTCGTCGTCACGGGCATCAGCCAGGGCGGTGGCCTCACGCTGGCGGTGGCCGCGCTGTTCCCGGAGGTGGCGGCCGCCATGCCCGACGTGCCCTTCCTGTGTGACTTCCCGCGCGCCGTCCAGGTCGCCGGTCAGGGTCCCTACGGCGAGGTCGCCGAATATCTCGCGCTTCACCGGGGTCAGAGCAGCCAGGTTTTCCGTACGTTGTCGTACGTCGACGCCGCCGTGCTCGCACCCGGCGCGACAGCGCCCGCGCTGTTCTCCATCGCGATGATGGACCAGATCTGCCCGCCCTCGACCTGCTTCGCCGCCTACCACCGCTACGGCGGTGACAAGGAGGTGCGCGTGTACGAGTTCAACGACCACGAAGGTGGCGAGGCGCACCACCAGCTCGAACAGCTCGCCTGGCTGCACAAGCTCTTCGGCCGCTGAGGACAGGGCCGACGCCTGGCGTCAGCGCGGCTCCCAGGCGTCGGGCAACGCGGTGAGCTTGCGGACGTGGGCGGGCAGCCGACCGCTGACGATCTCGGCGAGGCTCACCTCGTCGACGACCCGCCGCACGGCGGCGCGCACCGCCACCCACAGGCCGGGCAGGTTTTCCGCCGAACCCTCGTACCGGGTCTCCTCGGGGCGCAGCCCGCGTACGCCGGCGAGCGGGCCCTCGACGGCCCGCAGCACCGCGCCGACGGTCACCTCGCGCGGCGGTCGGGCCAGCGTGTAGCCGCCCTCGGCGCCGCGCTGGGCGCGCACGATGCCGGCCCGGCGCAGATCCGCCAGGACCGCCTCCAGGAACTTGCGAGGCATGTCCTGCTCGGCGGCGATGGCCTGGGTGGACAGCAGCGAAGGGTACGCGGTGGCGAGGCTCAGCGCTGCCCGTACCGCGTAGTCGCCGCGCGCGGAGATCTGCACAGTGTCATCATGCCCGCCCGGTGCCGTTGGCCGGTGTGGTGGGCGACCCGGGTCGCGTGGTGTGAGAACCGTTGGCGGATCCGCCGGCGCGGAAACCGCCGCCGTTGGCGCCCGTCGGCTCGGTCGGCGGCCGGGGCCGGATCACCCGGGCGGCCGGTTGGTCGCGCGCGGCCCGGAACGCACCGGGGCTGACGCCGACCTCCCGGGTGAAGAAGCGACCGAAGTTCGTGGGCTCGGAGAAGCCGAGGTGCCGGCCGATCTGGGCGATCGGCTGGTCGGTCGCGGCGAGGAGTCGGCCGGCCTGCAACGCGACGCGCTCGTCGATGACCTGCTTGGCGCTGCGACCGGTGACGGCCAGGCAGGCCCGGGTCAGGGTCCGCACCGAGCAGCGGAGCTCGGCCGCGTAATCCTCCACCCGGCGGGTGTGCGCGTAGCTGTGCTCCACCTCCCGACAGAACCGGTGGAACGTCTCGTCCTCGGGGCGGGGCGTCGACCGGTCGGCACTGCCCAGGGCCAGCCGCAGCAGCAGTACGGCCAGTTGGTGGCGGAGCAGCGCGCGGGCGGCGACGGTGTCGGGGTGCCGCTGGCAGTCCACCACCAGTTGGCTCACCTCGGTGATCACCGCGTCCTCGTCCTCGCCGGCCAACTGCCGCCAGGTCACCGGTGTGTCCAGGTCGACGTCGAAGCCGCGCAGCGCCTCCGGGTCCCAGGCGACCACTGTCGCGTCGAACTGCGGACCGGAGCAGCGAAGCACCTGGCCGGCGCGGACCCGCAGCAGCGTGCCGGGCCGACAGGGCAACGGGTGGAAGTCGGGTTCGGCGTCGCCGTGCCCACGCGTGGTGAGGATCAGCAGCTCCCGCTCGACGATCACGGGCCGACGCCAGCGCGGGTCAGGGGAGAGGTCGGCCAACGCGAACGTGGCTATCTCGTCGGGGACGGGTGACGCCGTTCCGATCGGTGGCGCGGGGGAGGGACCGGTGGAGACCATCGCCTGCGACGGTAGCCCGAACCGCAGGTCACCGCATCCCGATCGACGCGCGCAGCGAAGTTGGCGCGTCGATGCGGGCTTGTCGCGATCGTCGTGGCCGGGCTACGTTACCCGGCGGTAGCGCCGTCCGGTCCGCGGTCCGCCCGGCGCACCGCCGGCCGCCTACCCGGTCGGCGGCCTCCGCCGACTCGCGATGGGATGGGCATGACGCAGCTGTTCTCGGTCGAAGGCAAGACGGTCCTGGTCACTGGTGGTTCGCGGGGGATCGGTCTGATGATCGCCCAGGGGTTCGTCCGGGCCGGCGCCCATGTGATCATCTCGTCCCGCAAGGCGGACGTCTGTGAGGCGGTCGCCAAGGAACTCTCCGCCGAGGGCCGCTGCGAGGCCATCCCCGCCGACCTGGGCGACGACAGCGGCGCCGAGGCGCTGGCCGCCGCCGTACGCGAGCGCTTCGGTCGCCTCGACGTGCTGGTCAACAACGCCGGCGCCACCTGGGGCGCGCCGCTGGAGGGCTACCCGGAGGCGGCGTTCGACAAGCTCTGGGCGGTCAACGTCAAGGCCGTCTTCCGGCTCACCACCGCGCTGCTGCCGGCGCTACGCGCCGCCGCCAGCGCCGACGACCCGGCCCGCGTGATCAACATCGGGTCGATCGACGGCATCCGGGTGCCGTGGATGGAGGTGTACGCGTACTCGGCCACGAAGGCCGCAGTGCACATGCTCACCCGCAGCCTGGCCCACCAACTGGCCAGCGAGCAGATCACCGTCAACGCAATCGCGCCCGGCCCGTTCGAGAGCAAGATGATGGCGTTCGCACTCGACGACCCGGAGAGCCGGGCCGCCATCGAGCAGCAGGTGCCGCTGGGCCGCATCGGCCGCCCCGAGGACATGGCCGGCACCGCCATCTACCTGTCGTCGCGCGCCGGCGCGTACCTCACCGGCGCGGTCATCCCCGTCGACGGCGGCATCACCACGCACGGCTGACACCGGCTGACCCGGGTCGGGCTGCCCGCGTACACCTTCGGGTGTGTGCCGGGGCCGCGCGGACTCGGCAGATCCGCGCGGCCCCGGTGTGGCCGGTGTTGCCCGTTCGGGCGGTGCTCAGCGACCGGCGAGCAGCCGGTTCACCGCCGTGTCGACGTCCAGGTGCTCGGCCTCACGGCCGCGCGGGACGACGACGTACGTCCGTCGAAGGAAACGCACCAGGACGCTGCGCGGCACCTCGAAGAGGGCGTTGCCGTCCGGTGACGAGAGGGCCAGCGCGACGAAGTCACCGCGCGGTGTGGCCCAGGGCCAGACCCGCACATCCCCGATGCCGGCTGGCTCGTCCAGGCCGGTGACCAGCAGTTCGCGGGCAAAGGACCAGCTCACCGCCTCGCCGCCGGCAGATTCGGCGTGGAACAGGACATGGACCGCATACGGGTCAGCAGGGTCGTAACGCAGACTGGCACGCACCGGCAAGGCGGTGGCGTCAGGTGCGACGAGCCTTAGCGACGTCTCGACCTCTACGGTCGTCGGTCGGATGACACTCATGGACGTTCTCCCCCCGGCACCGCTGCGGAACGCGCGTGTCCCGCTTTTCCCATACTCAGGTGCTACTCCTGGCTACGCTCCGCCATACGCTGACTTCACCCAGTGGTGGGAAGGGGGACGGAAAGGCCGCGTGAATACGAGGATTCGCGTAGAATTTCCGGTTCTGCCCAGTGCGTGATCCCGCCCGGCATCGGGTGGTTCAGTCGTCGACTTACTCCGGTAACGTCCAGTCGGCCGTTGCAGTGACGGGCCCGAGCGACACTGGGGGGTGAAATGGTGACGAAGAGATCCTCTATGGATCCGTCGGCGGCGCCCGGCCCGCCGAACGTCGCGGTCCGAGCAGCCGAAAAGCGGGGGTACGCAGTGCCGATGGAGCAGCCCGAACGGGCCGGTCGGCCGGCGTCCGGTGCCGATCATCCGAGCGGCCGAGGCGCGGACCGGTCAGCTGTTGGCCCCGGCGGTGGCAGCACCGCCGTGCAGGACCCGCCACGCCGCCCCCGCTGGCGGGAGCGGATCACGGTGACGCTCGATCTCATCCGGGCCAACCCCACCGGCCGGATCGCACTCAAGATCTTCATCGCGATCGCCGGGGCGCTCGTGGTGACCATCGGCATCGCTCTCATTCCCCTGCCCGGTCCAGGCTGGCTGCTGGTGATCGCCGGGCTGGGCATCTGGGCCGTCGAATACCACTGGGCGCGCCGGCTGCTCGGCTTCACCCGCCGACATGTCCACGGATGGACACAGTGGGTGACCCGACAATCACTGGCGGTGCGAATCGTGCTCGGCTCCGTCGGCCTCGTCTTCGTGGGCGCCGTGGTCTGGCTGTCCCTCAAGTACAGCCTCGGCATCGACGTGGTGGCCGAGGCGATGCACTACCTCGCGACGCACTGACCCCGGATTTCCGGTCCGGTTCCACGATCGGGTAGAGTCAGTGGCGCTGAGGGCGATTAGCTCAGTGGGAGAGCGCTTCGTTCACACCGAAGAGGTCGCTGGTTCGATACCAGCATCGCCCACCCTTGGTTTTTGCAGGTCAAAAGCCCGTTACCGGAGTCATCGGTAACGGGCTTCGCCGTATGCGCCGCTTACATTGGGAGCAGATTGGGAGCAGCGGCTCTAGTTGGGCAGTCCCGCGGGCGGCGACCGGGCAGTCCGATGCCCCGATCGTTCGACCGCATCCGTCCAGATGCAAGCTCCGGCAGCATCATGAGGCTCCGACAAAAGCCTGCCCCACAGTCAGACAATCTGCGGTGCCCTGGCCGCCCCGCTGGGCGCCGTGAAGATGGCCAGTGCCGCCATAGTCAGGGGGCGGCGGCCCAGCGAGCGACGAATTCCACCTTCGCCGGGTGCCGCGCCGATGTCGACGAAAGTGCGCCGGGTTAGCGTGTGCGCGACGACCAAGGCGATGCCGCCAGTAGCAGGCCGGCGTCTGTCCCCGGCAAGGCGTCAAGCGTCCATTGTCGCCCAGCGTCTGTCGCATGCCTCGCCATCGATGATGGTGACTCGGTAGATGCCGGTGGCCCCAGGGTTGGCAAGGCAGCGATCGGCGATCTGGGTGCCGGATTGGTTCGGAGGCATGGCGAGGCCTGAGTCAGATCGTGGAAGCGGCCACCGCCTCAACATCACCGACATGGAGGTACAGAAGTGTGTCGGGTCGGGCATCGTCTCGGTGCTCCGACAGGTAGAGCTGCATCGGCTCGCGTGAGACGCATACGAACAGCGGAAAGCTGGGCTCAAAGCGGTGCTCCCACTGCTTGGCGAAGCCGAGCCGCGCGTACCAGGTCGCCGAGGCTTCAGCGTCCGCAGTGTGCAGGATGGGCGTGATCTTTTCGTCCATGCAGGCATCCTTGCAGACCGAAAACCGTTCCCCGTGGGGCGAAGATGCGCGCACACTAGCCGCCGGCAGTGCGCGCTGCGAGGGTGTGAGGATGCGCTCGCCGAGACGTCGGCGGGTACGCGCTCGCCCCAGGGCGGCTGACCGCCGTTCAGGCACCCTTGCAGCAGACCAGCGCGTGCTGGCGCCTGTCGGTCGCCCCCGTCATCACTTCCACACGGTCGCGTGGTTGCCGCCCGGTGTGTTCGTCCACCCGGCCAGCATTCCCCGATTGTTGAGTGCCATCACGGCGGCCGCCGGATCGCCGGTGACCATCCGGCGGTTGCGCAACAGGAAGGCTCGTCGTGGGTCGCCTGCGGTGGTGCCAGCGATCCAGCCTCGTTCGTTGATGCGGGCGTCATACCCGGGAAACTCGGTGCGGACACCCTGGTACCAATGGAAGACCCGGGCCGCCCCATCCGCCGAGTTGCTCCACCCGACGACCTGACCATGGTCGTTGATCGCGAGTGCCCCGCTGATGCCGGACGGCGTGCCAAGGTCGATCATCCGGCCACGCTGCCAGAGGAATGCGTGCTGGACGCCGTCCGCCGTGGTGCTCGTCCCAACGATCTGCCCGCGTTCGTTGATGTCGGCTGGCACCGTCTCGTTGCCGCCGAGGGTTCCCAGGTCGGTCAGAGTGCCCCGCTGCCACAGGAACGCCCGTTGTCCGTTGGACGAGTAGTGCACGCCGATCACCTGGCTGTGGTTGTTGATGCCGGTGGCGCTGCGGTCGCCGACGCCTCCCAGATCGGTCAGGACGCCGCGCCGCCAAAGGAAGGCGCGGGTCAGGCCACCACGGATGAACGTCTGATTGTCACCGACGACTTCGCCCTTGTCGTTCACCGCCAACGCGGTGCCCGTACCTCGTTCGTCGAGCGTGCCCAAGTCCCGCGGCCGGCCCTGCCGCCACAGGCACGGGCGTGCCGCGTGGACCGCGGACTGACAGAATCCGACGACCTCGCCGCGCTCGTTGACGTCCCGCGGAAGGCTGCCGTTGCCGCCGGGCAGCGGACGCAGCACCGTGTGTTTCCCGGCCTGCCAGAGGAATCCGAGCGGCGGTTGGATCTCTCCGTTGACCGTGTTCGTCGCGGTGACGATCACTTCACCGTGGCTGTTGATGTCCGACGCAGAACTCGACATCCATCCCGCCGGGTGGATGTTGACCGCTGTCGGCCTCCTCGGCCCGGACGCCCACGCCGGCGCCGCCGTCAGCAGCGGAAACGCAATGAGCAGCGCGCAAACTAGCCGTCCGATCAGACGGGACATGGGTTCTCCCAACCACACCGCAGGAATGACTGAGGGTCCGGGGTCGATTCACCATTTCACCCGTACTCCGGCCAAGGCAAGACAGAGGGGGCATGCAACCAGTATCTGATAGACGACCCCGTCCACCTGGCGTGGCTAACCAGGATTCGGTTTCGGTTGACCACCGAATCCTTTGCCTTACGAAGCACCAAGATCACGTTCACTGATCTGCCGCTGAAAGGCGCGGTGATCGTGGGCATGCTGCCCCGATCGACCGATGCGGCTGCGGGAGCCAGCGCTAGCGCCAACCGCAGCACTGGGCCGGCAGCTCAGGAGTGGTCGGCGGTCCGGCGCGAGCCCGGTCTAGGGGGAGCAGGCTGGGAGCAGCGGGGTGCCCTGAACAGCTTTGAAGTGCGCCCAATGGCATCGAACGGCGTTCAATTGCACCCACCCCTGCCTGCGGCTCCACGTTCTCGCAGGTCAGAGTGGGTGTGGCGTCCTGTTTCACCGCGGAATGCTCTGCGGTTTTGCACAGCGGTCGACAACTCTCTATGTTGCCTGGCTGGGGAGTGTGCGCAGGTCAAGGCTTCACGGTGAGAGCCGTCTCGTCCTGCGTTGTGGTTCGTCCGGGCACCGAAACGTGGTCGTGCCGTCCCACAGAGAGCGCCATCATTGCTCCGTGACCAGTTTCCCTGCGCAGGCGCGCCGCGTCCGCGACAGCACGCTCTCGCCGCAGCGCAGGCTCTACGCATTGCGGGAGTGCGCTCTGCACTGTGCCCCGTACGGATTCCGCGCCACCTGGCACCACCTGGTCGTCGCCGCCCGGTATCCCACGCAGTCTCACCGACGATCTCGACGCGCTCGTGCGTGCCGCTGACGAACTGCAGCGGACACGCGACGTGGTCGTTCAGCGTGCGCAGGAGTACGCCGCTCTGCGGCGTCGAGAGAAGGCCACTGGCAGACGACTCCCACGGACGCCGCCACCTTGGAACTCGTGGGGCTGGTCCCGGATCGCCTACTGTCCCGACCCTGAGCACCACCCGACGGGACCTCTCGCCACGGTCGTCCAAGCGGTCCTCGATCGCCACGATGCCGGAATCAGCGTCGACAGGCACTGCCTGGCATGCGGCATCGAAAGGCGCCCGGGCCTCGCATGCCCGACCTGTGGCGTCCATCCGGACGGCCCCGCCGCACGTTGGCGTGCCTCCCCAGCCGAGGAACGCTGGACACGGGTTTGGCGCCGTGAGCTAGACGACCGGCCGACGCCGCTCGTCCCATGAGTTCGAGGTGCACGGATCTGTCGATAAGCGGATGTTCGCGGCGGCCGCGATGATCAAAGATGTTGGCCATGAGCCACGAGCACCACACCTTTCACAACCCTCCGTCGGCAACGCCCGCCGATGTGCGGAGGGCTCTCGACCGCAACGACATCGTCGGGGCTACGGATGCAATGGTCGGATGCGCGTTGTACGGCGACGGCGACTGGAAGGCGTCGCAGGAGCTCTACCTAACTCTGCTCGATCACCATGACCACCAGGTGCAGGCGCTTGCAGCCACTTGCCTCGGGCACCTCGCGAGGGTCTACGGTCAACTCGACGAAGATCGGGTAGTACCCGCACTCCGCCACGTGCGCGCCAGGCCTCACGTCAGGGGGACTGCCGGCAACGCTCTGGAGGACATTGAGGTCTTCTTGCATCCTCGGCGTGCGCGCTGGCGTGGGCGCCTGTGGCGACTTGTACGACCGTGGACCTGGTTCTAACGCAGTTCGGCGCAAAAAGTCTTCAGCAATCACGGACCCGGGTGCAGGCAGGACATTCAAGTTCACTGTTTGCCGCCGATCGGGTGTCACAGCTCGTCAGGAGCAGTCCGTGCAGCGAACACCAGGCCTTGCCGATGAGCGGGGGTCCCATCGACGATCTGCTCGCCAGGCGCTGGCGATAACGGCGTGCCGCTAGATCCTCGGGATCGTGCGCGACACTGGGCTCGTGGATCAACGGCTGAAGGTGCTGTGGTCGCGGCTTCTACACCTGCGTTCGAGCGCGGCGGCGTTGGCGGCGGAGTCCGGTGTCCTTGTTGTAGCGGAGCGGCACTCGCGTCTTGTTCGACTGGACCCGCAGAGCGGGGCGCCGTTATGGGAGCAGGAGGTTGAGGACTGCTGGGGCACTACCGTCGTCGCGGGGGACCGCTGTCTTTATCTGAGTCAGGCTGGTGTCCTGCATTGCTTCGACGTGCACAGCGGGCAGCGGAGGTGGTCGACACCGAAGCTGCGCCTGCGCCACTACATCAGTGTGAGTGGATCCATCGTTTTTCTGGGCGGGTGGCGCGGCTACCGTCCGCTGATACGGGTGGATCTGACCAACGGCGAGCTTCTTCCGGGCCAGTTCCCGGGACCGGCATCGGACAGCAGCTTGGCCTGGCCGCTGACCGTACGACTGGACCCGACGCCGGGCTGCACGGCCGACGCGGTCCTCATCGCGACTGCCAAACAGGCGGCACTGTTGCTGTTGGACGCTCGGACCGGCGTTGCGAGGGGTGAGTGGTCGCTGCCAGCGCCGGTGCACTTTCCCGATTCCGGCATCGCCTTCAGCGCCAGCGAAGACGGCCGTATCGTCTTTCTCAGCGGTAGGCGCACCGTCATGGCCCTGCATCCGGCCAGTGGCGGCATGGAGATCCTGTGGCGGCACGACCGTGACCTGCCATCGCTGCCCCTGCTCCTCACCGGTCGGACGCTGTGGCTGGCTGAAGACGCCGGGGTCACGATCATCGATCTCGACCGCAGTGCCCGTACCGAGGTGACGCACCTCCCGCCGGGTGCTACCAGTGAGGGTGTCCCCGTCTGCGGAGGTGCACTCTTCGCCCGCGCCGGTAACCAACTCATCATGGTGAACCGGGCCGGGGAAACCTTCGGTTGCGTGCGACTGCCGGCACGCATCGATCGGCTACTTGCCGACGGTCGATCCCTGGTACACGCCATCGGCAAAGGCCACCTCACCACGATCGACATCTCGACCACGCTGACGTGAGCACAGCTCCCGCTCGGCATCCGGATTTGCCGCCACCCGTGCCTGGCACCCTCCGAACCATCACCCCTCGTGGGTGCGCCCAGGGCGGCATCAGTCCGGATCCCCGCATCGGACACCGACGCTTTCTATCTCCCCGCTGCGAACCAGTTCTCGGATCGCTCTGGTCATGGCCGACACGCCCGGTTCCGGCACGATCAGCTGGTCAACGGCCCAGAAGTAACTGCCGTTCGCGACTTCGCCGGTCTTCTTCCAACTCGCAAGCAGGCGGCGGACCTCGTCGACGGTGAAGATCGTCAGGGCCCAACTGGAGCCGTCAGGAAGATCGACGAAGGCATCCACGTTGGCTAGAGGCTCGTCGGTGTCCGTGTGGGGATTGAGAAGGATCCGTGCCACGAAGGTCGGTTCCGTGATGGTCACGTACGGATCGGTGTTGCCCATGAACGCCCATCATGCCGCACCGAAGTCGAACGTCATCGAGGGATTGTGTGTGCAGTGCGGTGTAGGTCCGGCGGTGGTCGAGGCGGCTCCGGGATTCGGGCTTGTCAGGCCGTCAGGCAGGTGCCGAGGCGCTCCAGAGGCGAAGTGCCCGGTCGCGAAGCGGCTCGGAGAGTTCGCGCGAGTCCTTCATGTCGGCCAGTACGTCGCGCAGATCCCGGGTCGGCCAGCCGGCGTCCAACCAATCGAGTGCCAGTGTCGGCCAGTGCTTTCCCCATGCGGTGAGCGCGAACCGCACGAGGGCGGGAAGCGGCGTGTCGGCTAGCGACACGTCAGCCAACTCCGCACTGACGTCGCTCGGGGTGTGCTCCAGCAGTGGCAACAGCCACACCGGCCGGTCGGCGGCCGGGTAGACCAACTCGTCGGCAGCGCCATGGATTAGCCAAGTGCCGACACCATCCCGCACGAGGAGCAGGCCGTTGCTGATCCTTAACGTCAGATAGGGACCATCGCCGGCGGAGCTCATACCCAACACCCTGGTATGCCTTGGTATGGCGCGGCATCCGAGAAGACGGTCGGTTGTCACCGTCCTCGTCGGCGTTCTCCCGGGTGTCGATGCCGAAGTCGATGAGTCAGAAGCTGTTACTTGACGGCGTTCAGTTCGTGGGGGAGAGCCGGCCTGTCTCGTGGCCGTGGGCGTTGAGAAGCACGAGAACATTGCCGTCGAGACCGGCTCGTCTGGCCGTTGTGAGCCATTGGTCGATCGGTACGTTGTCGGCGCAGAACGCCAGCGTGGTTGGTCTTGCGGTGGCGAGCAGGGTGCCGCCGGCAGAGGTAACCCATCGGCCGGTCTGGTCGTTGCAGCCGTCGGATGCGTGCCACTCACCGTCTGTGGTGAACTCCAGGTAGGCCCCCTTGTGTCCGCTCTTGGGCGTCCAACGGCCCATCGGCTGGTGCTGGTCTGCGGGTACGAGCGTCGCCGGTAGTTCGACGGCTGGCGCCAGGGCCCGTCGAGCCTCGTCGGTGACCACCGGCGGTTCCAGCACGGATTCGGCCTTGTCGGGTTCGGGAGTCGGTGTCGCGCCGGGGATCAGCTGGACGACCACTTGCCCACGTCCGTCGAGAAGTACTGGCATACCCGCGCCGTCGAACTGGTAGGCGGTCACGCTCCGCAGCCACCCGGGTGTCTCTTGACTAGCCTTGGCGCAGCCAGGCGTGCCTTCGACGACGGCCGTGGAAGCCGACCAGATGTCGGCGAGGAAGACACCTTCATCGTTGGCCCGCCATGATCCGCCCAGGGTGCCGCAGCGGCTGCCGATCAAGTGCAGGTCACTGTCTGCGAGGCGCAGGATCTTGCCCGCGCCGGGGTCAGCAACGTCAACGAGCGTCCAGGAGCCGATCAGCATCTCCGGCGCTAAGGGCACCACAGCCCTCGTGGTGTCCGTGACCGGCGTTCTTGGGTCTGCTGCCTCCGGGTGGCCCTGCCTCGCGCATCCGCTGAACAGCACACCCATCACCACCATCGTCGCCAGGTGGCCCTGATGCGCCTTGCGGCATCTCATCCCTTGGTCTCCCAGCTCATCCATGCACCGTCGGGCCGGGACCGGGCGCACTCGGCTTGCGACAGATGCTCTTCTTCTGTCAACGGCTGGTAGGAGCGTTGGATGCGCCCACGATCTTGTCGGACCGCGACCCACCGCACTGGCCGCCCCCGGAAAGAAGGGGCGAGCGAGCTGTCAACCCGCAGATTGCGCGGAGGTGCTGGGCGACGGCGCTGGGGTTCGCCGTCTGAGCGCTCGGCGGCCACCGGCCCGACAGTTCATCCAGACGGTGAGGGATGTACTGATCTAGTAGCCGCGATTTGCTAGTAGATGTAGTAGCCGCCGACGGAGGCCTGAAGCCAGTGAGCGGATCCTGCCAGGGTCTGGCGGCAACAGGTCAGGGTTCGGCACATCCGGCCGAACGGTTCAGAGCAACTCGAGGATGTTGCCTTCGTTGGACTCGCTGCCGTCTGGGCCGTGGCCTGGATGATCTCGACGATCATGTCGAACAGCGTCTGCCCATGGCCGTGCTGAGCCTGGCGCTTGCGGGGCGAGCGGCTTGCTCCGCCTACCGCTACGGCGCGGGGGCCGGGTAGCTGATCGCGGCGATGTCCTTGCTCAGGTCAGCGAGGGTGAGTTGCGGGTTCAGGGCTTGTATCACGGTGTCGGTGAGCGGCAGGTGAGCGACGATGTGCTCGACTGCGGCGCGGTTCAGCTCAATCTCGTAGTAGTCGCTGGCGAACTCCATGTAGTGATCGACGATGTCGTCGAGCATGATTTTGAGCATGCCGGAACCGTCCGGCCCGGTGTCGTCGTACGGCCCGCGCAGTGGTGGAAAGCTGATGCCGTCGCCAGCGTGCCAACGGTCGTCATCGGATAGTCGCCACAGCACTGCGGTCGCGATGAACTGCCCGTTCTCATCGCAGAAGGCGGGTTCACCCACCTGCGGGCGTAGCGCGGCGGGGATGCCGTCAAGCAGACCCGGCCACAACTCATGGTCCGGGCCACCGTAGGGCGAGATGGTCGACTCATGGTCAAAGACCCGGATGAACGCTCCGTCGGCGGTGAACACGACCGCCCACTCGTCACCACTTCCGTTGCTCATCAGCGCCGCCTCGTCCGGACCCCATGCTGAGGTGTAGGCGTAGTACGGTGCTCCACCATCGATGATGCGTTCCAGCACGGCCAACGCTTTACAGCGTTGCCGCAGCCGTCCGATGGTCGGCAATCTGGCGGCGATGTCGTACGCGGTCACCGGCTGACCCTACTGGCACCGCGGCGGCGCAGATCACCTGCATGATCCGGCTGCCGGTGGGCGGTGGGCGGTGGAGGATCATGTTGGGGATGGGCAGTGTCGTGGAGGTGCGGAGTCCGGTCGATGTTGCGCAGCTCCGCGCCCGGCTGGGGGATGCGGGTGTTGTCCAGTTCCAGGAGCCGCTCGCCGAGGCGGAGTATCGGTCGGTGGCCGCGCTCCTGGGGGATCATCCGATGGTTCCGCTTCGGGTCTACGGGTTCGATGACGACTTGGCGACGCTGCGGTTCCTGCGCTGGTTTCCACATGTTCGCCGGTTCAGCGTCGCGGGCCTGTGGCACCTGACCGATCTGGCCCCGTTGGATCAGTTGAGCGCTGAGGTGGAGTTCCTTGACATCGGCGAGACCCGGAAGCCTCTCGACCTCGCTCCTGTTGCCCAATTTCGTCGGCTTCGCCGGCTGAGGGTCGCCGAGCACCGGCGTGGGCTTCCCGAACTGCTGCACGCCAACCCGGGTCTGCGGGACCTGTCGCTGTGGCGGCTTCCCGTCGACCACGTCCTGCCCGTCATCGCCCTGCCACACCTTCAGGCCCTGGCGCTGACCCTCGGCTCGTTGACAAACAGCGAATGGCTCACCCATCTCCCCACACTCCGCTACCTGGCACTGCGCCAGGTTCGAAAGCTCAACGACCTCACCCCGGTGACACACCTGCCGGCATTGCAGTGGCTGTGGCTGGAAACGCTCACCGTCGACCGGCTTCCGGACTTCAGCTCCAGCATCATGCTGACGCGCGCCGAATGCCTCGGGATGCGTCATCTCCGCCATCCGGCAGCCCTCCAGGGCCTCGCCGCGGCACCACAGTTGCGGGAACTCCTGGTGGCAGCGCCGCATCTGCCAGTCGACGCGCTCGTTCCCTTCGTTGGTCACCCGACACTCGAACGCGCCGGGATCGTGCTGGGCAGCCAACAGCGCGACCGCGACGCCGATGACCTTCTGCGGCTGCCCGCACCGCGTCCGGACACGCAGTTCGCCGCGATGCACGGGCTGACCCGCATTTTGTAACCCAAGCTCCTGCAGATGGCGGCGGCGATCTGCGTCTGTGGGAGGCTTCGTCGCGGTGAAGGTTGATCAAGAGACACTGGACGCTGCGGCGGCGAATTCGAATTCTCCAGCGTGGAAACGAATCTGGAATGGACCGTCGCCTGATGGCACTTGGGATCTCCCAGAGCCTGCCGTCCTGCCCTGGCTGGCCCGGACCTGCTCGACATTCTCCCGGCGCGAACGGGTCGAGGTCCTGGCACTCGCGGGGGTGGTCGCACGGGCGGCCGACGCCGCGAGCCGCACGTTGTACGCCCAGGAGATCGCCACCTTACGGGCGCTCGCCTGTGATGGTCTGGCGGACGAGGCCTTTCACGACTTCACCTTCGTGGGTCCACAACGGGCAGTTCTCGGTTTGGACGGTGAGAAAGTCTGGAGCTCAGAACTGAGTCATATCAACGGCGGTGAGGCCGAACTGGAATGCCCAGCGTGCGAGAGCGAACTACTCCTCTGCCTGGAGCCTGGGGAATCCACCATCGAACCGGGCCTCTCCTCGGAGTTGGCCGAACGCTTGCATGCCGAGGCCGTGCAGGCGGGTCGTGAATTCGTGGCTACCTCCCTCACAAAGTTGTTCGGCCGTTTCACCTGTCCCGAGTGCCGTACCACGTTCAATATTGCCGATCAGGTGGCAAGCGGTTTAGCGGATCGAGACGGACGCGGAGTGCAACCCGACGGGCCGCGAGATCGGGGGGCTGCATGAGTCTCTGGGGGAGACGGACCCATCCGGCAACGAGAGTGCCGACCTGTGGGAGTGAAACGGCTGGGTGACTAGCCGGGTGACGATCGGGACGGACGTCAGCGGGCGAGCAGGGACTTTCATGGACGGTTTCAGCAGGTCAAGACCGGTGGAACGGCAGGCCAGCGACCCGTGTTGGTTGCCTGGGGGTCAAGGGGTCGGCGTCGGCCGACGACGTTGGGGCACGGTAGCCGGGCCACGACCGAGCACACTGAGATGTATGAGGACCATGGCGACGTTCCGCCTTCATGGTGGCGGGGAGCGTACCGCTGCGCATGTGACGCAACTCCTGGGCATTCAACCGAGCGACGTGTTCGAGGCGGGCACACCGGTCGGCTCCCGAAGTGCGACTCGGCATGAGGAGTGCGGCTGGTTGCTCAGCAGTGCGGAGAGGCCCGAGAGCGACGTCGAGCTTGCCGAGCAGTTGGGGAGCTTGCTCGACATTTTGGAGCCGGTGACGGACCGGCTATGGCAGCTCATCGATGGGGGCTACTGGGCGAATTGGTTTTGTTTCCTCGGCTCCCACGCTGCAGAACATGCCGTGGAGCTTGACCGTGACCTTCTCCATCGGTTGCTCAAGTTGCCGGGTGGTCTATGGCTGGACGTCTACGGGGACGACGAGGGTGATGAGGGCGACGGCTGACCATGCACGCCTGTGACGCGAACACCCACCCGGTGGTGAGTGACGAAATGAGTGACAACCAAGGCATGCAGTCACGGACGACCACGGACGTCGGTGGACTGTTGGCGCCGACGGACGAGCATGGACACCGGAGGATTCATCCGGCCGCTCAGCGCCGGTGGAACAGCAGGTCAACGATTCGTGTTGGCTGCCTGGGGGTCAAGGAGTCTCTTCAGCCTTGCCCAGAGCGTCGGCCAGATCGCCGACGAGCTTCTTGGGCCGCCGATGCCACCACCAGCCCATTCCGGGAGTGATCTGGTGGTAGCGGCCTACTGCGAGGCCGCCATCCTCAATCGTGGCGGCTCGGAAACGCTCGTCCAGCGGTTGCAGCATCGAGTGCCAGCATGACCGAACGGGGTGAGTCACGTGGGGCCACACCTTAGCTAGCCAGTCTCTGCAGTAGAGATCATTTGTGTACTCATAAACGAGGTCGGAGTAGCCCCGCTCAACCTGGGCGACGAGCCACGCCCATTTGCCGATCATCTCCTCGATCGTGAATTCCTTGCGCCACCCTTGCTGATGGAGCGCCGAGCTGGCGGCCCGGACGGACTCCAGGTCCTCGGTACTCAAGTGGCTGTCATCAGGGTCCAAGTCCACGTCGGGATGCTAGACCGGCCGTGGATCCACCGGCGGCAGCCGGGGCACACACGGGGCACAAGGCACTGTGAAACGTCGGCAACCAGCCATCAACGACGTGAGCCCAGGAGCAACCGTGACCAGCGCGCTGACCAGGTCGTCGCAGGTCAGGGAACAGTCCGTCTAGCAGATGGGGAGCAGCGGCGATGGTCATGATCAGCAGCTGTCAGTCATTGACCCGTCGTGTGGCAACGTCCGTGGACAGGTAGGTAGGGGGCTGCCCAATGAGGACGCCGACGCGGACGATCGACGTCATGTTCTGGGTTCTTCGTCGTCGCTGAATAGGTTCGGCTGCGCGGTCTGGGGGAAGGCGTTCATCGTCACCCGACCCGTACTGCGGTCGATGGCGGCCGTAGTGCCGCTGTCCGCCTGCGTTGGTGTGTCGGGGCCGCTGTCGGCGTGAGTGTGTCAGGCCGATTCGGTCTTGAGCCGTCCGTCTGTCTACGGCTGCGCGGGCCGTTCGAAGCAGGTGCCGGAGATCCTAGTTTCGACGGTGTGGACGTGTCGGAAGCCTTGTCCCTGGTAGTAGGCGTGCAGCCGGGTGTTCGTCGTCCAGGCGTCGAGGCGCAATCGGGTCACCCCGGCCTCGTAGGCCCGACCGCCGGCCCAGTTGAGCATTTCGTCGCCCAGATTCGCTCCGGAGCGTTGGAGCGGAATCATCATTCTCGCCGCGTAGAGCGCGTCGGCTGGGTCGTCCGCCGGGTTGTGCCCTGCGCGATGTCCTTGGGCAAAGCAGTTCAGGTACTTTGTTGCACAGGTCCATTGGGTAGCGCGAAATCCCACGCGACCGAACAGCCGGATCTGCCGCATGGCCGTGGCGCGCCTGCCCACCGCCGACGCTATTGAGGTACGCGGTTCCACGGTGCGACCTCGCGTCAGGCCCGATCCCATGGGCCTGACGCGAGTCCATACCGTGGTTCGCTGGTTCGATTCCCGCATCGCCCACCAGGTTTGGCAGTGCGCCCGTTCGCCTACCTCGGCGTGGCGGGGCTGAGCTCGATGACGCTGCCGGTGGCCCGGGACCGCTCCGCCGCCCACACGACCCGGTGCGAGGAGATGCTCTCCTCGGGCCCGGAGGTGACCAGTGAGCGGTCTCCGGTGGCGACCGCCGCGATGAACGCCTCGATGAGTGCCGCGTCGGCGCCACCGTGCCCGTCGGCGGCCGAGGCGTCGCCGTCGGGATCCAGGTCGATGGTCTCGACGGTGTCGGTGAGGAACTCGTGGACGTGCAGGCTACGGCCGTCGCCCTCGATGCTGCCGAGCGTGCCGAAGATCCGGGTCTTGCGGAAGTCGAGCGCGGTGAACGCCGTCATCGTGAAGGCGACGGTGACGCCTCCCTCATATTCGAGGTTGACCACCTGGTGATCGACGACGTCGTTGCGTCCTGTGTAGACGCAAACGCCGTACGGGCCGTCCTCCAGGGCCTTGCGGACGCCGTCGGCGCTGACATCGTCGGTGAGGACGCCCAACGGCCATGCCTCATGGACGGGGTCGCCGAGGAAACGCTCGTAGATCCGGATCGCGGAGTAGGCACACGACCGTTCGACCGGGCAGTCGACGCAGCGCCCGGCCGCTCCGGCCGGTCGGTTCTCCGGCCGGAAGTGGGCGAGGCCGCCGAAGGAGGAGACCCGGCGGACGGGTCGGCCGATGAGATGGCCGAGCCAGTCGATGTCGTGGCACGACTTGGCCAGCAGCATCGAGGACGACTCGGCCTCCACCGCCCAGTTGCCGCGCACGTAGCTGTGGGCGTGGTGCCACCAGCCGACCGGTTCCAGGTGGTCGATGCTGACGATTGCACCGATCCGCCCGGAGTCGACGAGTCGCTTGAGCGTCCGGGAGTAGGGCGTGTACCGGAGTACGTGACAGACGGCGAGGAGGACGTCGTTGTCGACGGCTGCGGTGACGATGCGTTCCGCCTGCTCGGGCAGCGGCGCCATCGGCTTCTCCAGCAGGATCGCGTAGCCGCGTTCGGCGAAGGCCACCACCGGCTCGACGTGCGCGCGATCGGGGGTCGCGACGATCACTGCGTCGGCGAGCCGGGGCTGTGCGGCGAGGTCTTCCCACGAGGCGAACCGGAGCTCCGCGGGTACGTCGAATTCATCGGCCAGTGTGCTGCGGCGGGCGGGGTCGGGATCGGCGACAGCTGCGATGGTGGCTTTGGAGGTGGCGACGGCGAGCCGCGCGTAGGCAGCGCCTCGCGCTCCGGCACCGACGATTGCCAGAGTGATGGACATCAGGTGTCTCCTATTTGATGGCGCCGGAAAGGATGCCTTTGACGAAGTGGCGCTGGAAGAAGAGGTACAGGACGACCACGGGCACGATGACGATGATCGTTCCGGCGCTGAGCAGCGGGATGTTGCGGCCGTAGGCCTGGATGAACTTGCCGAGCCCGGACGGCGCCGTGCGCATCGCCGGGTCCTGGATAAGGATCAGCGCGAGCAGGAACTGGTTCCACGCCCACATGAAGTAGAGAAGGCCGAGAGTGGTGAGCGCCGGCCGGGCGGTGGGCAGCAGGACCCGGCGCAGGATCTGCCTGCTGGACGCGCCGTCCATCTCGGCGGCCTCAATGAGCTCCGGGGGCAGCGACTCGAAGTGACTGCGCATCCAGAACACCCCGAACGGCATGAACGCCCCGATGAGCGGCAGGATGACTGCCCAGTAGGTGTTGAGGAGACCGATCGACTTGAGGTCGTAGTAGAGCGGGATGACGATCGACTCGTACGGCAGGGCCAGACCCAGCATGAGCAACGCGAAGATCGGCCCCCGGACGGCGAGCCGCATCATCGCCAGCCCGTATCCGGCGAGCGTCGCGAGCACCAATGCGAGGGGTACGACGCCGAGCGCAATGATCAGACTGGACCGCATGAGGTCCGCGAACCCGCCGGACGACCAGGCGTCGACGTAGTTGTGCCACTGCGGATCCGACGGCCACGCCAGGCCCGGGCTGAGATTGTCCTGTGGTTGCAGCGACGCGGCGAGGATCGCGTAGAAGGGAACGAGCACCGAGGCTGTAGCAGCCAGCAGCGACAACCGGGTCAGCGACCGGATCATGGCTTCTCCCGGGTGAGGCGGTTCAGGGCGAACATGACCGCGCAGGTCAACAGGGACAGGACGACGGCGAGCGCACAGGCGGTGCCGACCTGCCCTGCGGTGAAGGTCAGCCGGTAGATGGCGACACCGGGCACCATGGTCGACTCGCCGGGGCCGCCGCCGGTCATCACGTAGACGACGTCGAAGCTGGCCAGGGCGGCGATCACGGTGACGGTCGCCGCCACCGACATCTCCCGGCGCAGACCCGGCACGGTGACGTGCCAGAACTCGTGAATCGCGCCGGCGCCGTCGAGCCGGGCGGCTTCGTACAGGGCCGGATCGATCTTGCCGATTCCGGAGTACAGCAGCAGGAAACAGAGCCCGGTCGAGACCCAGGTCCCGACGACTCCGACCGCCGGGTAGGCCCAGGTGAAGTCACCCAGCCAGGCCCGGGTGACGTCGGACAGGCCGACCGCGCGCAGCAGCGCGTTGAACGGTCCGTCATCGTCGAAGAACAGCTTCCACACGCTGCCGACCGCTACCAGTGGAAGGATCTGCGGCAGGAATATCACGGTACGGACGAACGGCATGCCCTTCCAGGGCACGTTCGCGACCAGCGACGCCAGCACCAGGCCGAAACAGATCGGGATGACCGAGTAGAAGAGGATTAGCCCGAAGGCGTGGACCAGGGAGAGCCGCAGCGCCGGGTCGGCGAGGATCTCCCGGTAGTTGTCGAGCCCGGCCCAGGTGGCGACGCCGATCCCGTTCCAGTCCCAGAACGAGATCCACAGGCTGTGTAGCCATGGCGCGATCACGAAGGCCGCGTAGAAGAGCAGCGCCGGTGCGGTGTAGAGCAGCGGTACGTATCGTGCCCGCGAGCGCCGGGCCCGCACCGGCGTCGCGGATGCGACGACGGTACGGTCCCGGACGGTCGCGCGATTCGCGAGGCTGTCAGCCATGCGTCTTGGCCCAGTCGGACTGGACGGCTCGGATGAACGTGGCGGCGTCGACCTTGCCCGCGATCAGCTTCTGGGTCTCGGCGACCAGCGTGTCGTTCATGGTCGCGGTGGCGTTGTTGTTGAACCCGATGAGCCCGTCATCGGCGTTGACCTTGTTCCACGCGGCGATCAGGTCGGCGGAGATGGTGCCGGGCTCGGCGGTCACCGTCGAGGTGTCGGAGGGCAGGAAGCCCTGCGCGAACGAGGCCTTGGCGGCCTCCGGGCCGCGCAGGAAGTCCAGGAAGGCGGCGGCGGCCTGCGCGTTCTTCGACTTCCGCGAGATCCCGTACGCGACCGACGTGCCGATGGCGGTGGCCTTGGGGCCGGGGAAGGGCACGAAGCCCGCGTCGCCGCGCAGCGCGTCGCCGATCTTCTTCGAGTCCCAGGAACCGTCCACGAAGAAGACGCCGTCGCCCTTGGTGAACTTGTCCACCGCGCCTTGGAGGTCGATGCCGTTGGCGTCCTTGGAGTAGTAGCCCTTCGTACCCCAGTCGGTGATGCTCTGGGCGCCCTTGGCGTTCCCGGCGGTGTCGAAGGTGGACCCGCCCTCTCCGAAGACCCACTTGGCGTACGCGGCCGGGCCGTCCGTGGACTGACCGATGAGCTGGATCGGGAAGGAGGCGTGACCCTCCTTGTTGCCGAGTTGCAGCGGGGTCTCACCGCCGGCCTTGGCCTTGGCCAGAGCGGCCTCGAGGTCCTCCAGTGAGGCCGGAGCCGCGGCGATGCCGAGCTTCTTCAACTTGGCCTTGTTGTAGTAGAGCCCGACCTGGGAGAAGGACGCGGGTGCCGCGTACAGGTCGCCCGAACCGAGGGTGGTGCCGTCCTTGGCGATCCGCCACTGGTTGAGCTGTCCGGCCGGGTACGCCGACTCCCAGCCGTACGCCTTGGCATAGGGCTGAAGGTTGAGGATCAGCTGGTCCTTGACCGTGGTGCCCACCGCGTTGAGCAGCACGATGTCGGGCGAGGTGTCGCTGGACAGCGCGAGGTTGAGCGACTTGTTGTAGTCATCGTACGTGGTGTCGACGTAGTTGATCTTGACGTTGGGGTGCTTGGCCTGGAATGCCGGGATGATGTCCTTCATGGCGGCACCCGACTCGGGGGTGGCGATCAGGTTGAGTTCCACCTGTCCGGACGGAACGCCGGTCTGGACGGCCGCGTTCGCGTCGGCGGCCGGTTCATCGCTGGATGAGCTGCCGGGTGCGCACGCTCCGAGCGCGAGAAGCACGGCGGCCGCGCTGAGCGCACTCTTCACCGATGGCATGGACTTCATGGGGGTCTCCCTGAGCAGGAAGTAGTTTCGAAGGAAACTTGCGTTCGCTATAGTGAGCCGTCTACGAACGCACGTCAAGGGGCAGCGAATGACCGTAGGTGATGCTCTTCCAGGCGGGGGCCAGAGCGCCTTACGGCACCTGAACACGCGTCGTGTGCTGCGGCTTCTCTACGAGGGGCCGTCGCTGACCATCAGCGGTGTCGCCCGCGAGACCGGGCTGTCCCGCCCCACCGTGCAGGGCATCCTGACCTCGCTGGTGGAGTCTCGACTCCTGGTCCTGGACGGCTTCGACAACGCCCCGACCGGAGGGCGACCCGCCCAGCGGTACCGCTTCGCCGCGGACGCGGGCATCGTGGCCGGCCTCGACATCGGGGCGCACGCGGTGTCGGTGCGGATCGCCGACCTCGCCGGCGCGCAGGTGGCGGCCGCTCGGGCCGCCATCCACCCGGACCTGGACCCGGCTGAGCGCATCGACGCCGCTGTCAACCTGCTGCGACGGACGATGCCGGCCGACGCGCCGCGGTTGTGGGCGGCCTGTGCCGGCTCCCCGGGCATCATCGCCGACGGTGCCGTGCGGCTGAGCGTGGCCATTCCGGACTGGACCGGCACGGCGTTGGCTAAGGAGCTCACCGCCCGTCTGGACTGCCCGGTGAGCGCCGTCAAGGACGCCAACCTCGCGGTCCTGGCCGAGCACCGGGTCGGTGCCGCGCAGGGGGTCGACCACGTCCTGTACGTGCATGCCGGGCACCGCCTCGGCGTCGGCGTGCTGGTGGACGGCAGGCCGTTCGGCGGCGGCCGGGGGGCTGCCGGCGAGATCGGCCGGCACCCGGGCCTGGGCTGGGAGGTGGCACCCCGCAAGCTGCTCTCCGACGCGGGGGTCGCTCCCGGCATGAACTCCCGCGAGTGGGTCTTCGCGCAGGCCAGGCGGGGGGACAAGCGCGCTGTCGAGGCCGTCGACGACTACGCGCGGGCACTCGCCGAAGGAGTGGGCGCCATGGTTCTCGCCATGGACCCGCAGTTGGTCGTGGTGGGAGGCGGCATCGCGCGCGCGGGTGAGACGGTGATGAAGCCGGTACGGCGCCACCTCGCCGAGATTCTGTACGAGTTGCCAGTTCTGGCGATCTCCGCGCTGGGAGACGACGCGGTGGCCATCGGCGCGGTCGAGACCGCCCGGGACGCGGTCCGCGCAGAGCTCTTCACCGATGGCTCTTGACAGCGGTAGGGCTCACCGGCATATTCCGAAAGAACTTTTCTTTCGTTTCCCCGGGAGTGTCCCATGGCGCATCGCTTTCGAAGAGTTCTAGCCGCCGCCGGTTCGATGATCCTCGGTGTCACCCTCGCCGGTGTCGTCACCGCGCCGCCGGCCCAGGCCGGCGACACCCCTCCCAGCCCGCTCGCCAAGCCGGGCTACACCATCGACTTCGCCGAAGAGTTCGACGTCAACACCCTCAACAGGAATCGCTGGCTGCCCTACTACCTGCCGCACTGGACCTCACCGGCCAACCGGGAGCTGGGTGCCAAGGCGCGCTACACCATCGCCGACGGGGTGCTCACCCAGCGGCTGGACGCCGACACCCCGGCGTGGAATCCGCAGTACGACGGCACGGTCAAGATCTCCTCGTTCCAGACCTACAACAAGGACTACTGGCACAAGTTCAACGCCTCGATGCCGTTGAACCACCACGAGCCCGACTTCAACGGCTACACGTTCCAGTACGGCTACGTGGAGATGCGCGCCAAGAAGTCGAACGTCGGCGGAGGCGGCCACCAGGCGCTCTGGCTGGTCGGCACCGGGGACACCTCCAGCGCCTCGCGCAACCCCGAGGTCGACATGGTCGAGACGTTCTTCAACGAGCCGAACAACTGGCGGATCGCCGCCCACGGCTGGGGCGACCCGAACTTCCTCTCCAACTCGTACGCGTCGATCGCCCCCGTTCCCAGCGGGTCGCCGACCACCGAGTTCCACACGTACGGCATGGAGTGGACGCCCACCGAAATCAAGTTCTACTACGACGGCCAGCTCTACCGGACGATCAACGACGCCCCCAACATGCCAATGGGGCTCATCATGGGCATCTACACCGACGCCGGCTCCGGTCGGCACAACGACGTCTGGCTCAAGACCTGGAGCGTCGACTACCTGCGCGTCTACAAGAAGGACGGCGGCTACCCGGTGTCCTATCAGCGGCTGAAGAACCGGCAGACCGGCCAGTACGTCAAGGACGACGGCAGCGGAACCGCCAAGTACGTCGCCGCTTCCGGCACCGACCAGTCCGCTCAGTGGGCCGTCGAGAACGTCGACGGCTACGTCCGGCTCAAGAACCGCGCCACCGGCAACTACCTCCACGTGGAGAACCAGACCGGCACCGTGCAGACCGGGACGGTGCCCGGCACCTACTGGTCGGCGCAGTGGAGCCAGGAGTCCGTCGACGGTCACCTACGCCTGAAGAACCGTTGGAAGGGCACCTACGCTCATACCGAGAACATGACCGGCAGCGTCCAGTACGGCGCCGCGCCCGCCGGCTGGTGGACCAGCCAATGGACGCTCGAACCCGGCTCCTGACGAACCGCGAGAGCCGCAACCAGCATCCCCCACTCTGAGTTCTCGCAGGTCGAAGGCCACCTCCCGGGTTCGGGAGGTGGCCTTTGTGCTGCGCCTGGGTGCCCACCGCTGGCCCGCCGGACGGAGCGGGGATCACCTTGGCGAGGGAGGCCGGCCACCCGGTGCGCGGTGCGATGGTCGGGCCACCACCGGCTGTCGCCGGAGGACGAGGAGGCGTCAGTGGCGGCTGTGGCCGCGCAGGGTGAGACTGGGTGATGACGATGAGGAAGCACGCCGTCCAGGCCGCACGGATGTTCGACGGCGAGCGCCTCGTGGACGGCGGAGTGCTGGTCCTGCTCGACGGCGGCCGCATCGCTCCCGATGCTGATTAAGCCAGACGCGCGCCCGGATCCGGACGGCCCACCGGGGTACGACGGGTCAGCATTCACCAGATCAATCCTCGCCGGACACGATAACCCGGCGATTCGCCCCGCCGCCTCCCCGCCGACGCAATGCATCACGACCGCGACGCTCATAGCCTGTTGGAGCGGCCGGGTCTCGATCTGGACCCCAGCCGCCTGAGGAGAGAGGCAACGCTGTGCGAGCAATCCCGCTGTTCGTCGTGGCACTGGTGCTCTGCGGGTGTACTGCACCAGCCCCGCCCGCCGCCGGCCCGGCCTCGCAGGCCGGGTCGGCGCCGGTGCCGTCGTCGCCGGCCGCGTCGCCGCCGGTGCCGGCCTTCCAGCAGAGCCTGCCCGGCAGCGCCCGGCGCGAGTGCGTCGCGGTGCCCGGCGACGCCACGCTGGTGCGCTCGGGCGACTTCATCGCCGGGGACTTTGTGGAGTACCGCCGGCAATGGCATCCTGACCTCGGCCCCGACCTGGGCAAGCTGTTCTGGCTGCCGGCCCGCCCCCAGCTCAACGCCGCGCTCACCGTGACCGCGACCTCCGGCGGCCGCACCGAGACCTACAGCGCCGGCTCGCTGGCGACCAACGACGCCGGGCAGGCGATGTACCCCAGCGGCATCCCGTTGCCGGCCGCCGGAACGTGGAAGCTCGTCGCGCAGGCCGGCGACGGGTGGGGGTGCTTCGAGCTGACACTGCGCTGACCGGCGTTCGGCGCGCGCCCGGGCCCAGCTCAGCGGACAACACCAACGCCAGTCAGCTCCGATCCCAAATGAACGGCTACGTCAAAGACGGGGCGCTCAACAGCTACCACGTCTCCTGCGCCTGTCCGACGCCGAGATCGCAACGTTCCTGATGTTGCGATTCATACCGGCTTAATGGCGCCGTAAGCAGGACGCGTCACGGGTGTTCGTCACCTCCGGCTAGCGCGAGATGCTGTTCCGGCAGCGCCGCTCCACACGGCGCTCGGCCGACATGCTCTACCGCCTTCGGCTCGTCGACAAGATGCCCGCCACCGGGCGCACCTTCCGCACCGGTCAAGGTCGGCGACTCGAAGAAGCTGGCCGACGACGCCCGCAAGCCGTTGGTTCGGTACAAGCTCAACGACCAGGCGCTGCAGGCCAACGCTTTGACCACGGGTGGCAGGTGCTGACCGAATGAGAGGTCGCTATTGGGCGACCGCTTGCCGTCGGACCTCGGCGCCTGAACACTTCCCCGCCTGATCGGCAATGTCAGGGTGAAGCGCGGACTTTGCCGAGGAGGGCCATGGATTCGGATGCGGATTTGATAGGCCGGTCGCTGGATGGCGATGTCGACGCCTTCGTGGAGGTGGTCGAGCGTCATGAGGCCGCCGTCGGTTCGTACCTCGTTCGCCGGGCGGGGCGGGATGCGGCTGAGGACCTCCTGGGCGAGGTTTGGGTTGCGGCGTTCGAGTCGCGGCGATCGTACGACCGGTCGTACAACGATGCGCGGCCGTGGCTGTACGGGGTGGCATTGAATCGCTTGCGGCGTTACTGGCGGTCCCGGCCGGCCGAGGACCTGGTCGCGGACGTACCGGACGTGGCTACTGGATGGGATCCGTGGTCGGCGGTGGACCTCGGCATGGACGCCCGGGCGGTGCTCCGGTCGGCCCTGACGCGGCTCAGACCCGAAGAGCGGGAGGTCCTGAGGCTCGTCGCCTGGGAGGACCTGACCGCAGCCGACGCCGCGCGGGCAATCGGCATACCGGCCGGCACCGCGCGGCGGCTGCTGAGCCAGGCCAGGACGGCACTGCGCGACGCCCCGGGGGTGTCTGCGCTTCTGAAGGACCGCAACAGCACGAAGGAGAGACACCGATGACCGACGAGCTCGATCTGGTCGGTGCGTTGGGCAGCGCAGAACCACTACGCCCGGAGGTGTATCAGCGGGCGCGGGCGGTGCTGCGGGCGGCTATGGCCGACCCCGGATCCGTGCGGCTGCTGGGCGCGATATCAGCGGAGGACACGACTATGGAGGCGACTTCAACCATGGAAACGACGACAACCACGCGGGACCACGAATCCAGCCCGGCGATTCAGCAACGCCGCCGGATCGGTATCGCGGGCCGATTGGGCATCGGCGCCGGGATGGGGGTTGCCGCCGCGGCGGCAGTCGTCGCTGTGGTGCTCAACTCGCCGGCGACCGGGGGCATCGAGGCCGGCAAGGATTCGTCAGCCGCCACCTCGGGCTCGACCACCGTCGACGGGTCCGCCGAGCGCGCGCCGCTGATGACCCTGGCCGGGTCCATCAAGACGGTCACCCCGTCGGCGGGCGACGCGTGGCTGGTGAAGGCGACACAGGTCCACGGCACCAAGACCATGCAGGTCGTCTACACGCTGTACACCGACGGTCACGCGATCTATACGGGCAACAGCGTGAAGGACATCAAGCGTGCGATCGCCCGTCACCAGGACCAGATGACGGACGGCGGCTATGCTCCGCTCCTCAAGGCAGCCGTCGCCGCGGCGGACAGCAGCCCGGCCGACGGCCGGACCCAGATGCTCAAGGCAGCCAAGGATCCGCTGGTGGGCCTCGACCCCGCAGCGCAGAAGGCGGTATGGGACAAGCAGCAGGCGGCCGCCCAGGTGATCATCAAGCAGAAGGGCGGCAACGCCAAGCCGAAGCCGTACAGCCCTCAGGCCGTTCAGCGGCACTTCGACAACGCCCTGTGGACGTACAGCACCCAAGCGCTGTCCGCTGGCGACGGCAACACGCAGGTCCGGGCCGGTGTGCTGCGTCTGCTGTCCACCATCTCCGCGGTCAGCGTCAAGAACTCGACCACCCACGGCAAGGCCACGCTGACGATCACCGCCGGCCCCGAGGCGTTCGGCGGCGAGGCTGGCGAGGTGCTGACCATCGACGCCACGACCGGCATGCTGGTCAAGGACGTCTCCACCGTGCCGGGCCTCCCCCAGGCCTCCACGACGTACGAATCCTCCCGCGTGACGAAGGCCGACCTGTAGGCGGGGAACTCCCACCCACCAGCATTCCGGCAGACGGGCGTGACGCGCCCGGCGATCGATAGCGGTGCGGGCCGCCCAGAGGCGGCCCGCACCGTCGTTTTGTTGTTCGCACGGCCCGCGCCTGACTGCGATGATCGACGCGTGACGTACATCCCGGACCTGGCGCCCTATGACTACTACCCGGGCGCCCCGGACGCCATTGCCATTGGTTGGCTGGACTCGCGCATGCCCTTTACCCCAGGAGCCTGCCCGCGAGACGTTCGAGATCGCTTGGTGAGCCTCGGCGCCAAACCGGTACGGCTCATGCGTGGGTACCACCACTGCCAGTTCTGCGAGGCAGCGGTCGAGCCTCCGCGCGTGATTCGGGCCGACATTCGGCTCTACGACGCTCCCGGTGTTGCGCGTGGCAACGGCGAGATCTGGCTCACCGGAGTGGACGGGACGAACTTCGCTGCACCGGCGCTGATCGGCCACTACGTCGAAGAGCATCGCTACCTGCCACCTGATGACTTCATCGAGGCGGTTCGGACCGGTGTCCCCACCCTTGGCGTCGCATAGTGGCGATCCGGCTTCTGCCGCACTCGGCTGGCAAGTGAAGGTCAGCCGGACCGGCACCGCAAAATGCCATCCTGATCTGCCGATGATCACGCACTCGCAACGGGGAGCCGCTCCCCGCCGACGCGTGCGGGGATGACAAGGGTTCCTGTGCGCGCATAACGTGCACTCGATGTTCGGACACGCGTTCCTGGGCGCCGCCGAGACCGCCATGGCCCTGTTGCGCAATCCGAGACTGGCCGAGCAATGGTCCTCGCCCAGCGCACTTCCGGAGCGTTGCGGGTGAGCTTGCGGGAGTCCGCCGCAGTTCCGTCATCGGAGACACCGATCCCACGGGGAGCGCCTTGACCGGGCCCTTCAGGCTGAAGACCTCTTCGGCGACCGAAGGCGTCAGTGACGGGTCAGACTCTGCACTCAGGATCGCTGGGGTAGGTGCCGACCGGGCGATCAATCGCCCCCGTCAAAGTCGGTTTCGTCGACGAGGCCGACCAGGAGTGTCTCGAAGTCGGGGGCGAGGACGGTGATCTGGTAGTTCCATTCCTGGTCGACGTGCACGACGTGATGTGCTAATTGTGCTGATAGCTTGGCTCGTCGGCGTCCCCAAGGGAGTGCACATGCCCAACGTGGCCCTCATCGCCGGCCCGGTAGTCGACCTGGCTTCCGCTGCGTCGGCTCTGGCAGCCACCGGCCTACAGGTCGTCAGCGCAGGCAACGTCTTCCGCGAACACGTGCAGCAGCAGACTCCGCTGGGCGAAGAGGCGAACGGGTATATGCAGGCCGGACATCTTGTCCCGGATGAGCTGATGGTCGGAGTGGTCGCTGAAGCCCTAGCCAACGTCGACGGTGGCTGGGTGCTGTACAACTTCCCTCGCAAGATCCGTCAGGCCGAGTTGCTGATGCAGAGCGGTCACGGCCCCGACACAGTGATCGAACTCGTCCTGACTGAGGACCAACTCCGTCTCGCCGTTCACCGCCGGGTAGAACGACGGATAGAACTGGACCCCCAGCAAGCCGAGCGACGCCAGGAACTCCTGCTCATGTACACGCATTCACAAGAGAACCACCAAGAGCAGATCGAGCCGTTGCGCGCCTATTACCGGACCCACGGCCTGTTGCAAACCGTCAGTGGCTTCGGCGACTTCGAAGACGTAGCAGCCAGACTGATCCCAATCGCCTCCGATGGCCAACGCTACCCGTGAGATCGGGCAGGTAGGCCGGCAGCCGGCCGACGTGGGAGGACTTTCCTTACGTCCATTCAAGGCGGCCCGCAACGGGCCGCACGCGCCGCCGCCTGGGCGCGCGCTCCGCTGTCGCTACACGCCGGCCACGTACACGCCCGTCGGCCGGCGTGGACAGCGGGAAGCCCGGGGGTCCGCCGCAGACGGTAGCGCAGTCAACGCGGCTGATGGCGGCGTTGGTGTGACAGGTCGGGGTGGTGGTGTCCGCCGGGATGGCTGTCGGGGTCCGTGTGGACGCGGCTAGGAGCAGCTGGCCGCGATGAAGTGTCTGTATCTGTGGACCCGGTCCCTGGACCGCACCGGAGCAGGCAAAACCCGATGGACGATGCGCTGGAAACCCGCGTTGAACGCCGCGCCGGATGTCTGGTGCCCCATCCCGTTCGAGGCCGCGCGCACCTCGCCGGAAACAGCGGTGCGGGCCTGGCCAGGGCTCAGTCGAGCAGATAGCTGGCAGGGACCGCGTTGGTGAGCCAGACGCCGTTGGCGCTGCGGTGGAACACGTGCCCGTCGGCGGCCATCGCCGCCGCGTCGATGGTGAGGATCACGACCCGACCGGCGCGTCGAGCGCCGACCCGGTGGGCGGTCTCGGTGTCGGCGGAGAGATGGACGTGGTGCCGGCCGCCGCGGTGCAGGCCGGTGGCCCGGATCGACTCCAGCGCACCGGCGCTGGTGCCGTGATAGAGCCGGTCCGGTGGGGTGACCGGGGGTAGCCCGAGGTCCACCGGGACTGAGTGGCCCTGGTTGGCCCGGATCCGCAGCACCCCGTCGGTGCCGCGCTCGACAGCGAACCGCTGCTTGTCGTTGCCGGCGACGACCGCGTCCAGCTCGGCCCGCTCGATCCGTAGGGCGGCGAGCAGAGCGTCGACGGGAGTCCAACCGGCCGGATCGAGCACCAGGCCGGCCCGGTCGGGATCGTGCCGGAGTGCCTTCGACATCCGTTTGCTCAACTTCACCAGGCGCTCGCGTTCCACGCTGGCATTGTGGTCGATCCCGTCGCTCGAATCGAGAGGTTTTCCGGCGACCCCGATCCCGGGTCCTTTCTCCGGTGAGCCTGTCGGGTACGAACCGCCGGCTCCAACCTGTCTACTGCGGAGGCGGGTCACCCCGAGATCGTCGCGTCCCGGACCCTCAAGGGGGTCGACTTCGGTGCCCGGGGAATCGGCAGGAACCTGGCCGACGCGAGGGGGTTCAGACCCGGGTGATCCGCACCGCGTCGGCGACCACGAGTCCGGTGCCGCTGGTCCAGCGACTCACGCCGACCTTGTTGCCCGTGCCCGCAGCCAGGGTGAACACGCCGAGCGAGACCCACCTACCGCCGTTGACCCGCTGATTGACGGAGACGGACCTGCTGCCTGTGGTGGTCTCCACAAGGTATGGCGTCTGGTTGTTGTAGCCCGCGTCGGCCGGGTACCAGACTGAGATCTCATAGCTTGCGGTCGCCGGGATGGTCGACCGGAACCAGGCGACGTCGCTGGACGACACCGGACTGGTAAACCGGTAGTCGGTGCCGAACCGTTGGCCGGAGTAGGCCGACGTGCCCCATGCAGTGCTCGCGGTGAACCCGCCCGAGGCGCTGTTGTCGATGGTCGTGGTCCACTGCTGCGGCGGCGGGGTCTGCGTAACCCTCACGTCGAGGTAGTTGCGGTCGATCTTCATCGTGACGCCACCCCACGTCTCGGTGACCTCCCCGGCGTACTGGTGCAAGCGCTGCTGGTTCGCGTAGTAGGCATCGGCGCAGTAACTTCCGGCATCGGTGTCAGCCACCCCGTTCCACCAGGCGATCCAGATCTGGTCGAGTCGCGTGTAGCTCGGGTTGTCGTATGCATCGCAGACGTCCTTGATGCCGGACGAACCGCTGGAGTACATGCCGGCGAGGTAGCCCCGTACGTGCAACTGCTCGGTCCAACCGGACAGGAACGACAGCACGGCGGCCCGGCACGACGCGTTCGACGGGTACTGCTCGATGTCGTTGTAGATGGTGCTCGCAGTGCCGATGCCCAGTGCCTGGGCGGCATTCGCGGCGCTGTTGGCCGCGGAGACGCCTTGCGACCGGGCGGTGGTGGGATCGGCGGACATCTTCGGTGTGCGGGTGCCGCACGGTGCCTGGTAACCCAGTTCGATGGGGATCAGCCGCCATCCGTTGCTGGTCTGGTTGGCCACCCAGCTTGCGGTGAGGTTGGGCTGGGAACAGGAGCGGCTCGCCCCGCTGATGTAGATGCCGACCGCGCCGTAGGGCGAACTGGCCCGCCACGCGTTCATCGTGGTCTGTGACGGAGCGGCGCAGGTGTCGAATCCCCTGCCGGTGAAGGTGCCGGGTTGCGGGCCGGTGGCCAGCGGGGTCACTGCGGTCGATGCTTGTGTGGGTGTCGCGGCCACAGCAATCGACTCGGCGGGCGCCACGATTGCTGCGGCAAGGATGAGACTCGCCAGCCACCCGGCAGTGACTCTCACGTTGCCTCCATCTGAAGAAATTCTTGCCTGGGAACGGGCAGTGCGAAAGATTTCTACCACGAATCGATGAGTAGCAATAGAGGGTCGGCGTTGACCCGCTGTCCGTTCGCACAACGCCTGCGGCGTCGTCGTCGGCCTCCTGAGCCCGCCGGTCGCGCAACCGGGGGCGGGTCGACGGCACCGGCGAGGACCGGGCGGCGAGAAATGCGCCGCACCGACGCCATCCCGTCCGGGCCCTGACCCGCTAGTGTGTGGAAACAGCGTTTCCATTCATGCCATCACAGGGCAGGGGACCAGCGTGCATCGCAGCCAGGAAGACACCGCCGCCTCGCCGGAGGTCGGCGAGCAGGCCACCACGTTCGGCCCGCTCCAGCTCTCACCGGGCACGACCCGGGCCAACATCAGCGGGTACTACTGGCTGGCGCTGACGTCGATCATGACGTTCACGTTCATCCCGGCCGCGCAGACGGCGCTACTCACCTCCATCCTGGGTGTGCCCAAGGGGGAGCAGGGTTCGATCGTGGGCACCGCTGGGCTGATCAGTGAAATCGTCCTGATCGCGGCGGTCGGCCTGGCCGGTGCCTGGTCCGACCGCCTCGGACGGCGCCCGATCGTGGTCAGCGGTTACATTCTGCTTGGCCTCGGCGTCGGCATGGCACCGTTCGTCGGCTCGGTCCTGCCCTACTACCTGGCCCGGGGTGTCGCCGCCGTCGGCGTGGCGATGGTCACCGTGATGCTCACGGCCGTGGTCGCCGACTACGTCCAGGACACCACCCGCGGCAGGGCCAACGGCATCCTCGGCTTCTGCAACGGTCTCGGCGCGCTCGTCACGTTCTTCGTGCTGATCAAACTGCCCGACATCTTCGAGGGCATGGGGATGGACACGATCGCCGCCCTGCGGGCGACCTACCTCATCGTCGGCGGGCTGGCCCTGCTCACCGCGATCCTGATGCGGCTCACCCTCCGGGGCGGGCTGGCGACAACGCACTCCGAGCACATCCCGATCCCGAGGCTGCTGCGCGAGGGCGTCGCCGAGATCCGGCGCCCCGGCGTCTCCTTCGCCTACCTCAGCGCCTTCGTCGCCCGAGCTGACCTGGCGCTCGTCGGTGCCTACCTCACCCTCTGGGCACAGCAGTACGGCACCCAGCACCTCGGGCTCAGCGAGGCCGAGGCGCTGGCCAAGGCAGGTCTGTTGCTGGGAGTGGCCAACGGCATCGCGTTGATCGGGGCACCGGCCATCGGCATCATCGCCGACCGGCTGTCCCGCACCGACGCGGTGCTGATCTCCCTGGGGACCGCCGCCCTCGGCTACACCGCCACGATCTTCGTCGGGGACCCGTTCAGCCCGCTCGGCTACGCCGTCGCCGCGCTGATCGGCCTCGGCCAGGTCAGCGCCGTCATCTCCAGTCAGGTGCTGATCGCCGAACAGGCTCCCAGCCGTACCCGGGGCTCGGTCATCGGCACGTTCGCGCTCAGCGGCGGCATCGGCATCATGATCGCGTTCGCCGCCGGTGGCACCCTGTACGACAACTGGCGCCCCGCCGGCCCGTTCGTCCTGTTCGGCATCCTGGCCGGGCTGGCCTGCCTGTACGGCCTGGCCGTGCGATCGAGGATCCCCAACCACCCGGTGGGCTGAAAACCCCAGCCGCACCCCCGCAGGACGTTTGACGGCGTCCGATCTTATGGAAACACTGTCACTTCCAGGGAAACGCAACGGGAGTGCCGGAGGTGGGTGTGCCGACCATGATCGTTGTGGGCGCAGGGCCGGGTGGCCTGGCCTGTGCCATCGCCGCCGCCGACGCGGGCGGCACCGTGCTGCTGTTGGAGAAGGCGCCGGACGTCGGGGGCGCCCTGCCGTATTCCGGTGGGCACCTGTCCGCCGGCGGCTTCTCGCTGCAGCATGAGCGGGGCATCAGCGACGACCCCGAGCGGCACTTCGACGACGTCTGGCGGATCAGCCGGGGCGCCGCCCGGGCCGACCTGACCCGGCTGACGCTGCGCGAACAGCCGGCGGTGCTGGAGTGGCTGCTCGCCGCCGGGTTCACCGTCGATCCGGGTACGCCCCGCATCGTGTACGGGCACGAGCCGTACCGCACGCCGCGGACCGTCCACGCCACCACCGTCCCTGGCGGTCCGGCCATTCTGGCCGTGCTGCGCCCGATGCTCGACGCGCATCGGGCCGCCGGCCGCATCGATCTGCGCTGCGAGGTGCGCGTCACCGAGCTGCTGACCGAGGGCGGCGCTGTGGTCGGGGTGGCCACCGCCGACGGCGCGCGGTGGCGGGCACCCGCCGTCGTGCTCGCCACCGGCGGATTCGGGTACGCGCCGGAGCTGTTCGCCGAGCTGGAGGGCGCGCCGCTGACCACCTCGGCGGCACCCACCTCGACCGGCGACGGCCTGCTCATGGGCCGGTCGGTCGGCGCCGGCCTGCAGGGCCTGGGCCGCTACATCCCCACCTTCGGCGGGCTGCCCCCGGTCGACGGCGACCTTCGGGTCGACTGGGCGCACCGACCGCACCTGGTGGCGCCGGAGCGGCCGCCCTGGGAGATCTACGTCGACCGCGCCGGAAGTCGTTGGATCGCCGAGGATGAGCCCAGCATCGACCACAAGGAGCGGGTGCTGACCACTGTCGACCGGATGACCTTCTGGACGGTCTTCGACGCCCATGCCCTACGCGAGTCGTACCCGATGGTGCACGGCTGGAGCGCGGCCGAGCTGGACGCCCAGTGCGGCCGGCGCCGCGGCGTGCACCGGGCGTCCGGGCTGGCGGAGCTCGCCGGGCTGGCCGGCATCGACCCGGCGGGGCTGTCGGCCACGGTGGCGCGCTACAACGGTTTCGTCGCCGACGGCCGGGATGCCGACTTCGGCCGAACGTACCTGCCGGCGCCGATCGTCGAGCCGCCGTTCTACGCGCTGGAGAACCATCCGGTCACCCTGATCACGTTCGCCGGCCTGGACGTGGACGAGCTGCTGCGGGTCCGCCGTGCGGACGGCACGACGATCCCCGGTCTGTACGCCGTCGGTGAGGTGATCGGCTCCGCCGCTGTCAATGGCAACGCGTTCTGCTCCGGCATGTGCCTGACGCCGGCCATGGCCTTCGGTCGGCTGGTCGGGCGTCGGCTTGCGGGGACCTCCGGCTGAGCCGGTATCGGCCGGCCCGTCCAGAACGGACAGAGCTTCCGGGCCGAGTCAGTGTGCGAAGGCGAAGCCCTCCGCGCGCAGCTTGCCGGAGCTGATCGGCACGAAAGGGGTTCTGATCTCACCCCGGTAGGTCAGCGCGGGCCAGCCCCCGGCGGCGCAGAGCTCGTCGAGGACGGCCTGGTTGGTCTGCGGCACGACCGCGTCCGGTACCGCGTTGAACACGCCCGTGAGGTCGCGGGTCACCACGAAGTCGAGCGCGGCGGCGGCGTCGCGGTAGTCGATGCGGTAGTGCAGGGCCTCGGCCGAGAACGGCACGCTGCCGCCGAGCATCTCGTGGGCCAGCTTCACCCGGGTCGGATAGTCGAGGTCGCGCGGATGCCCGTACACGTCGGGGATCCGCAGCGCGGCACCGCGCGGGGCGGCCAGCACGGCGGCCTCGGCGGCGGCGAAGTTGCGGGGGGAGGCGTCCGGGTCGTCGGTGACCGGGGTTGCCTCGTCGACCAGCGCGCCATGGCCGGCACCGTAGACCGACACCGAACTGGTGAAGACCACCCGGGGATGCACGGTGGCGGCGGTGCGCGCGGACGCGGTGAGCGTGTCGGCGTACTCGGCGATGCGCTGGTCGGCGTCGAAGGCTCGGGCGATGCGCGGGCTCACGGTGAGCACGACCGCGTCGGCGTCGTGAGTGACCCGCTCGACGGCGGGACGATCGCTGCCACGGAGGACCGCCACCTCGGTGCAGACGGGGGCCAGCTCGGGCACCCGGTCGGGGGAGGTGGTCGTGCCGATCACCTGGTGGCCGGCCGAGACCCAACGACGGGCCAGCTCCATGCCGACGTTGCCGCACCCGATGATCACGTAACGCACCTGGACCTCCTCATGGAAACGCCGTTTCCACACTCTGCCCCATCTCGGGCCCCCTGCCAAGGCCGTGCCGCCGAACCCGCCCGTCGGCGCTGCGCTGGCCCGGGAAATCGATCACGTCGGCCGGAGTCAAATCGCCTGTCCGGCTATTGACAGGAGGGTCGGCCGGCTGCCTTTATGAACCTATCCAATTTTGGAAACTGCTGTTTCCACCAGCGAAACGGCAGCCAGGGGTGCACCGTTCCCCACAGGAAGGAGAGCGGGACCGCAATGGGATTGCTCAGAACTACGGCAACAGCGGTGGGCGTAGCGGCGTTGGCCGCCGCCGCGACCGCGGTCTGCGTGTCCCCCGCGCAGGCGTACGGCCCCACCCCGGGCAACCTGGGATGCCGGCTGTACTTCAACGACGCCGGTACCGGCAGCTCGCCGACGAACTGGGCCGACTCGTTCGGGCTCACTCAGACGCCGGCGACGCCGAGCCCGGGTCAGACCGTGACGGTGACCTTCACCGCTGCGGCCGGTCCGAACAACGGCCCGGTCGCGATCAACCCCGGTGACGTGCCGATCGTCGTGGAGGCGGCGCTGGGTGGCTCGCAGAGCGGCCCGGTCACCCTCCAGCAGACCAACTACCCCGCCGGTCCTGTCCCCGGCAACACCCCCACCGGCCCGATCACCGCCACCGGCACCTATGTGGCCGGAGCGACCGGAGCCGCGACGCTCACCGTCAACCGGGTGATCCTCAACAACCCGATCGCCAAGACGTACTGCTCCGCCGCTGGCGACCGGGACCACAAGGCAGCGCCGGTCCCGACCTCCATCGTGGAGAGCTTCACCGTCTTCGGCGGCACGGTCTCGGTCACCTCGGTGACCGGCCAGACCGTGACCGGGGCTGCCCGGGCCGGCAACGTCATCAACTACGCGGTGACCGGTCTCGCGCCGTCCACCGCACTGACCGCAACACTGCGCGCGGCCGACGGCACCGGAACGGCCGAAGGCTCCGGCACGGGCACGACCGACGCTGCCGGCGTCGGCACCGGCACGCTCACGGTGCCCAGCGGCGCCACCACGGGAGCACGTACCGTGGCGGTCTCGGACGGGACCAACACGGTTTCCGTCCCGATCACGATTCTCGGCGCGCCGGGCATCGCGATCACCCCCAGCGGTGGCGGCTCCGGCACCGTGGTGACGGTCACCGGCACCAACTGGAACCCGGGCAGCACAGTCACGATCGGTGGTTACAAGGCGCTCACCGGCGCCCCGCCGCCGCCCGCGACGAGCGACCCGGCAACGACGGCCACGGCCGGCGCCACCGGTGGGATCAACGCCACCTTCACCGTCACGGACAGTGCCACCGCGTACATCGGCGCGCAGTCCGGCGCCCTGTTCGCGATCTCCGCGTGGACCGGGTCGGCTGACTCGTGCACCGCCAAGACCGGCTCGGCCACGACCGGCAACTGCACCCTGTCGTACAACCTGTCGGAGACCGTGACCGCCGGAAACCTGTCGATGGCTCGCGCCGCCGGCACCGGCAACATCCCGTTCTCCGGCGTCACCGTCGGCGGCAGCGTGCAGACGGCGACGGGCAACCTCTCGACCGTCACGGTTACCGACCACCGGGGCAGCACCTTCGGGTGGAGCCTCGTCGGCACGGTCACCGACTTCACCGGCACCCCGGGCGGAACCATCGCCAAGAGCAACCTGTCCTGGACGCCGGCCTGCGTCGACACCGCGGGCGCGACCAACGCGGTCACCGCGGTGGCCGGCACCCCGGGCACGGTCGACGCGGCGACGCTCTGCTCCGCACCGACCAGCGCCACCGGTACGGGCGGCAGCTTCGACGCCTCAGCCGGGCTGACCCTCTCCGTGCCGGCGAACCAGCTCGCCGGTACCTACGCCGCGACCCTCACGCTCACCCTGAGCTGAGGACCGCATCGAGGTGAGGGCGGTCGGTGCGAGCCGGCCGCCCCCACACCGACCAGTCGAAGGGTGGAACCGCGTGCGTCACCCCCTCTGGCCACGCCGCCTCCGCACCGGTGCGGCAGCCCTCGCCGTCGCAGTCGCCGCTGTCACGCTGACCGTCGTCCCGATCAGGCCGGCCGCCGCTGCGGACAACGGCGAGTGGGCCGTCGTGCCCACCCCGCCGGCCAACGCCGGGCCCACCCCCCGGCTCTACTTCTTCCTTGAGTCACCCGCCGGCCGGACCCTCACCGACTCCGTGCGGGTGATCAACCGCACCGACACCGAGCGCACCTTCACCGTGTACGGCGCTGACGCCTACAACACCGCCCGCGACGGCGGATTCGCGCTGCGCCAGCTCACCGAGAAGCAGTCGGACATCGGGGTGTGGACGGTGGTCGGCGCCGGCACCGTGGTGCTCCCGCCCAAGGCGCAGGCCGACATCCCGTTCACCATCACCATCCCGACGAACGCCAGCCCCGGCGACCACATCGGCGGCATCGTCGCGATGGAGTCCGTTCCGGGCGGTCGGAGCGAGCAGAACGGCGTCGCCGTCGCGGTGCAGCGGGCCGTCGGCGCCCGCGTCTACCTGCGGGTGGCCGGGCCGGAGATGCCCGGGCTCAACCTCGCCGACCTGGACCTGACGCACCCGACGCCCTGGCTGCCCACGCCGGTCGACGGTGCCCTGGAATACACCCTGGCCAACACCGGCAACCTGCGCCTCGCCCCCACCATCACGGTCACCGCCTCCGGCATGTTCGGCCACCGGATCCACCAGCGTGGCGCCACCCCACAGCTCGACCTGGTCCCGGGCGCCGAGTCGCGGATGCGTACCCGGTTCACCGGGCTGTGGCCGGTCGACGTCGTCACCGCCACCGTGACGGCGAAGGCCGACGGCGGCGTGCTCACGGTGCGGACCACCCGTACCGTCGTCGTCTCCTGGACCGGCGTCGCCGCACTCGCCGCGCTGATCGCCGCCGCAGTCGTGGCCTGGCGCAGGCGCCGCCGCGCCCAGGTGGCCCGCCCTCGGGGCGTCTCACGCGTCCGCGCGCACGCGGAGGTCGGATGACGAGGATCGGACGCACCCTGACCGCCGTCGTGTGCGGGCTGGTCATCGGGCTGGCACTGCCCACCGGGCCGGCGTGGGCAGCCGAGGGACTGACCCTCGCCGCCCCGGCGGCGGCACCGGGCGACCGGCTCGGGGTGAACGGCACCGGCTGGCCCGGCGGCACACTGGTCCAGCTCGTCACCTGCGGGCAACTCGCCATCGGCGGTTCGGCCTCCTGCGACACACGTGCCGCCCTGGCTGTTCCGGTGCGCCCGGACGGCACCTTCGCGGTGCAACTCGTGCTCGGCACCCCGCCGGTGCCCTGCCCGTGCGTCGTGCACGCCACGCTCGTCGGCGGCACCGCGCGCGGCCAGGTCGACGCGCCGCTGGAACTCACCGGGCACACCATGGGGGAGACCCCCACCGTCTCGGCCGCCCCGGTCCGCCTCGACCTGGTCGAGGCGAGGATCGCCGGCCGACCGGGCTGGCGGAGCCTCTTCGGCGCCGCCGCGACCCGGACCCTCGTCTACACAGTGCACAACCCCGGGCCGCACCCGCTGCCCAACCCGCCCCTCAACGTCCGGATCGGCCGGGACGGCGGCGGCGACCGGGTCAGCACGCCCGGCACCGGCAGCATCCGGCCGGGCGAGACACGCACCTACCGGATACCCGTCACCACCCCGTTCGCCGCGTTCGGCCGGTACACCGTGCAGGCCGACCTGGGCGGGTTCGGCCCGGCCGAGACGACGCTCCGGACGTACCCATGGGGCCTGTTCCTGGTGCACCTGCTCGGCGGGACGCTGATCATCGTGGGCATCGCCCGCCGCATCGCCAACCGCCGCGACCGCCCGCCGCTGCCCGCGATGGCCGCCGCACCGACCGGCACGCTGCTGCCGTCCGTCGTGCGGGTCGGCTCACTCGGGGCGTACCTCGTCTTCGACGACGCTCCCGGCGCCGGCCGGCTACGTCGACGGGCCAACGCCCACCTGAGCGTCGCCGCGCTGCGGGACCTGCTCGGCGACACCGGGCTGCCGAACGGATCCGGCACCGAGGCCGCCGGCACGGCGGTCATCGACCTCACCGCCCTCGACGCGGTGCTCGCCGCCCGCCCAGGCGCGGCCACGCCGGCCGGAGCACGCGCCGGCAACCAGAGCGCCGCCGCCGTGATCGATCTGGCCGCGCTCGACACCTACCTCGGGAGCCCTCGATGAGCCGCGATCCTGGCACCCACACCACCGGCTGGGACCGGGCCCTGACGGTACGGGCGGCCGTCGCCACCGTCGCCGCGCTGCTCGCCTTCGTCGGCTGCGGCGCGGTGCTGCCCGGCGTGGGCGGCGCCGACGGCACCGGCGTCGGGCCTGGCGTCACCGCCGACGCGGTAACCGTCGTGTTCGTCGGCACCGACCTGACCAGGACGGCGAACCTGACCGGGTTCAACACCGCCTCGGCCGGCGACCCGGTACGCCAGATGCGGGCGCTGGAAAGCCACGTCAACGCCAACGGCGGCATCGCCGGCCGGCGGATGCGAGCGGTCTTCCGCAACTACGAGGCGAGCGACGACTCACCGGCCGCCGAGGAGAAGCTCTGCAACCAGATCACCCAGGACGACCGCGCGTTCGCGGTCGTGCTCACCGGCCAGTTGCAGGCCAACGCCCGCCCCTGCTACGCACAGCGGCACACCCTGGTGCTCGACGCCACCCTGATCACCATCGACCAGGCGACGAACGAGCGCCTCGCCCCGTACCTGTTCGCCCCGGCCTATCCCGCGTACGACGACTTCGTGCGCGCGTACCTGCCGGCGCTGGCCGCGCAGGGCTTCTTCGACGGTGCTCGGCAGGCGGGCATCGTCGCGGTCGACGCACCGGCCAACCGCGCGATGTACGAGCAGCACGTGGTGCCGTACCTGAAGCAGCGGGAGATCACCCCGACCGTGGCCTGGATCGACTCCACCGACCTGGGCACCCTCAACACGGGGCTCAACCAGGCCGCCGTCGACCTGCGGGCCAAGCGCGTCGAGCGGGTCTTCTTCCTCGGCGGGACCCGGCTGGCCTCCTTCTTCCTCACCTCCGCGTCCGCCCAGGGCTTCACCGCCCGGTACGGCATCTCCAGCTACGACAATCCCAGCTTCCTGATCGGCAACCCGGACATCATTCCGCGCGAGGCACTGACCGGGGCGGTGGGCATCGGCTTCAACCCCAGCCAGGACGTCGCCGACCGGGAGTACGCCTTCCCCGCCACCGACCCCGAACGAGCGTGCCTGGGCATCTTCGCCGCAGCGGGGGAGTCGTTCGGCACCCGCGAGAACGCCCGCGTGGCCCTCCCGTACTGCGACGCGGTCCTGCTGCTGCAGACCGGCGCGAAGGACCTCGGCGCGGACCTCAACGCGCACCGGTGGCTCGCGGCCGTGGGCAGGCTCGACACGCAGTTCCAGCCGGCGACCGGATTCTCCGGGCGGCTCGGCCCGGACCGGTTCGCCGCCTCGAACGGCTACCGGGCGTTCGGCTACGACAGCAGCTGCGCCTGCTTCACCTACCGCGGGGAGGACGTGTCCTTTGCGACCCGATGACAACACCCGCCGGGGCGTCCCGCCGGGCACCGCCCGCGACGGTGCGAGGGCATGGCGTTCCCGCAGCGCGGGCTGGGGAGCGGGTACGGCCAGCGGCTTGCTGACCGGGGTGCCGCTGCTCGGCGCCGCGGGACTCGCCCGGGGTCTCGATGTCGACCTGACCAGCGTGCTGGCCGCGGTGATCGCCGCCGCGGTGGTCGGCGCGGCCGCGACCGTCGCGGTCGTGCAGCGGGTACCGCACCGCCATTCGGTACGCGCCGCGCTGCTCGCCGGCGCCGGGCTGGGCGCCGCACTGCTGCTGGTGGTCAACGTCGCCGCCCCGGTGCCGGGGCTGTTCGCGCTCACCGCGCTCGGGCTGCCCTGGGCGGTCCTGGTGGTGTCCGGCCGCGCGATCGCCGCCACGACGGCCGCCCTGCGGTACTGGCACGTGGGGCTGCTGAACGGGCTCGGCCTGGCCGCGCTGCTCGCCAGCGGCACCGGCGGCGGATCCGGGTACCACTGGTCGGCGGCGGGCGTCCTCGCGGCGCTCGGCATGCTGGCCGGGGCGACCGCCGAGCAACTGCCGGGCGATGCCGGCTGGCCACCGGCGCTACGCACCCTGTTCGACAACGCCACCCGCCCACCCACCGCGCGTACCGCCGTGCTGGCCCAGGCCGGCCTCGGCATGATCGTGCCCGGCGCGCTGATCTTCGCCGTCGACGTGCTGCGCACCGGGTTCGGCCTCGGTCCGCGCGGCGCCGTCGGAGTCATCGGCGACGCGCTGCTCGCCGGGGCCGCGCTTGCGGTGCTCCTGCGCGGGGAGCCGGCGCTGCGCCTCGCCGTCGCCGCAGCCCCGGCCGGGTTGCTCGTCGCCGCCGGTGCCCTGTCCGTCGGGGCCACGGTCGGCGTCGTGCTGTTCGCATCCGGCCTGGCCGTCGCCGTCGGTGCGCTGGTCGCGCTCGCCGTCTCGGGCGAACGCATCGCCGCCGAGGTGCTCCACCCCGACGCCGGCCCCGCGTTCGTGGCGGCGACATCGGTGCTGTCCCTGGCCGGTGGCCTGGGCGGCGCCGGCCTGCTCGCCCTGCTCAACACCCGGTACGGCGCCGGTCCGGCGTTGGCGGTGGCCGCGGCGGCGGCGCTGGTCGGCGCCGGCTACGCCCGACGGCTCCGGCGCACCGCCGCCGCCGACGCCGAACGGTTGGCCCGGGTGCTCGCCGACGAGGCGGAGGTCGCCCGGCTACGGCACAGCGGCGCACGTCCGGCCGCTCTCTCCTGCTCCGGCATCGACGCGGCGTACGGTCCGGTCCAGGTGCTCTACGACGCGGCAGTACGCGTCGGCGACGGCGAGATGGTGGCGATCTGCGGCCCGAACGGGGTCGGCAAGACCACGTTCCTGCGGGTGCTCTCCGGCCTGCACCGCCCCGCCGCCGGGGTGGTCCGGCTCGGCGGGGTCGACGTGACCGCGCTGACCGCGCCCCGCCGGATCGAGCTCGGTCTGTCCACCGTGGTCGGTCAGGCGGTGTTCGGCTCGCTCACCGTCACCGAGAACCTGCGCATGCACGGCTACGCGCTGGGCCGGCGCAGCGACGCGGTGCACCGGGGGGTCGACGCGTCGTTCGCCGTCTTTCCCCGCCTCTACGAGCGGCGCGACCAGGTCGCCGCCACCCTGTCTGGCGGTGAGCGGCAACTGCTCGTGCTCGCCAAGACGCTGATCCAGCGCCCCCGGATGCTGCTGGTCGACGAGTTGTCGCTCGGCCTGGCACCGGTCGTCGTCGGCGGCCTGCTGGAGATGCTGCGCCGACTCAACGCGCTGGGCACCTCGGTGCTGGTGGTGGAGCAGTCCGTCAATGTGGCGCTGTCGCTGGCCGACCGGATCTACTTCATGGAGAAGGGTGCGATGGTCGCCGAGCACACCGCGGGCGAGCTGGCCGGTCAGCCGGACCTGGTCCGGGCCCTGATGCTCGGCGGCCACGCGCCGGCCGAGGACACCGAGCCCGCGCCCCAGGCGCAGGACACGGAGCCCGCGCCCCAGGCGCAGGACGCGCCCACGACGAAGACCACCCCGGTGGACGGGGCGGTGATCCGATGATCGGCGGTTTCGACGTCGGCCCGGACCGCATCGTGCTGGGCCTGTTCACCGGCCTCACGTACGGGCTGCTGGCGGTCGGGCTGGTGCTGGTCTACCGGTCCAGCCGGTTCGTCAACTTCGCACACGGCGCGGTCGGGGTGTTCGGCGCCGCCGTGCTCGGCCGGCTGGTCGGTGACGGGGTGCTGCCGTACTGGCTCGCCCTGCCGGTCGGGATGCTCGCCGCCGCCGCGGTCTCCGGCGCGATCGAGCTGAGTGTGGTCCGCCGGCTGCGGCACCGGCCCCGGGTGATCGGCATGATCGCCACCCTCGGGCTGTCCCAGTTCGTGCTCGTGCTCGCCCTGCTGGTGAACAGCTCGGGGGCCAGCGGCCCGGCGTTCCCGGCGCCGCCCGGCATGCCGTCGTTCACCATCGGCAACACCCCGGTCGGCCCGGCGTTCACCGCGATGCTGCTGCTCACTCCGGTGCTGCTGGTCGGGCTCGCCATGTTTCTCAAGCGCAGCCGGTTCGGGCTGGCGATCCGGGCCGCCGCCGACGCCCCCGACGCGGCCACCCTCAACGGCGTCACCGCGGCCCGGATGGCGACCCTCGCCTGGTCGATCGCCGGTGCCGTGGCCGCCTTCTCGGCGATCCTCATGGCGCCGACCCAGGGCACCCAGTCGATTGAGTCGCTCGGCCCGGCCCTGCTGGTGCGGGGCCTCGCCGGCGCGGTGATCGCCCGGTTCTCCTCCGTCCCGATCGCGTTCGGCGCCTCGCTGGGCATCGGGGTGGGCGAGCAGATCCTGCTGTCCGGTCAGTCCAGCGGCGGCCTCGTCGAGCTGGCCCTGGTCGCGGTCATCCTGGTCGCGCTGCTGGCCCAGCCGGTCCGCGCGCGCCGCGACGGCGAGGACGGCGGCTGGGGCCGGATCGGTGCGCCGCCGCTGCCCGCCGCCTACCAGCGGATCTGGCTGCTGCGCAACCTGGGCCGGGTCGTCGCCGGGGTGGGCTTCGCCGTCGCCGCCGTGCTGGCCTTCGTGATCAGCAATGAGACCGCCTCGGTGCTCATCGCCATCATCGGCTTCACCCTGGTCGGCCTGTCGATCGGGCTGGTCACCGGTGTGGCCGGCGAGCTGTCCCTGGGCCAGTTCGCGTTCGCCGGCATCGGCGCCGCGGTGTCGGTGCAGGTCTCCGTGCGGACCGGCAACCTGTTCCTGGGGATCCTCGCCGGCTGCGCGGCGGCGGCGCTGGCCGCAGTCGCGGTCGGCGTGCCGGCGCTGCGCCTGCGCGGGCTCGCCCTCGCCGTCACCACGCTCGCCTTCGCGCTGGCCACCAGCACGTTCCTGCTGCGGCAGGGTTGGCTGCTCGGCGATGGCGCGCAGGTGCCCAAGCCGCGCATCCTCGGCCACACCTTCGACCTGGCCACCGACTACTACCTGTTCGCGCTGGTGGTGCTGCTGCTGGGCCTGTGGGTCACCGCCAACCTGCGCGCCGGTGCCTTCGGGCGGATCCTGGTGGCGCTGCGCGACAACGCCGACGCCGCCCGCGCGTTCACCGTCGCGGTGCCGGTGCGGGTCCTGCAGGCGTACGCGGTCGCGGGCGCGCTCGCCGGTCTCGGCGGGGCGGTGATCGGCCACGGGCAGAGCCAGCTCACCGTGAACACGTTCCCGGCGTCGGCCAGCATCGACGTCGTCGCCACAGTGGTGGTCGGCGGGATCACGCTGCTGGGGGGCCCGCTGCTCGGGGCGTTCCTGATCGTCGGCGTACCCGGATTCCTGGAACTGGACATCATCGGCCAGGCCGCGCTGACCCTGGTCTGGCTGGTCGTGGTGATCGCGCTGCCGGCCGGACTCGGCGGGCCGGTGCTGTGGCTGCGTGACCGGATCGCCGCGCTGATCGCCCGGGGCCGCGACGCACCGACGCCGTCCGCCACCGAGGAGATGGGCGGGCCGGCGCAGGCCGCCGGCTCCGGTGGCCCGATCACGCTGCCGCCGCGCACCGTCCCGCTGCGACCGGCGGCGACCGGCGAGCCGCTGCTCTCGGTGCGGGAGGTGGCCCGCTCCTTCGGCGGCGTGCGGGCCGTCGCCGGGGCCAGCCTGGACGTCGCCGCCGGCGAGGTGGTCGGCATCATCGGCCCGAACGGCGCCGGCAAGACCACCCTGTTCGAAATCATCGCCGGCTTCACCCGCCCCGACCGGGGCGCGGTCCTGTTCGCCGGCCGCCCGGTCACCGGGCTGTCGCCGCAGCGGCGGGCCGGTCTCGGGCTGGTGCGCTCGTTCCAGGACGCCCGGCTCTTCGCCACCATGACCGTGCTGGAGACCGTCATGGTGGCCGGTGAACGCACCGCACCGACCAGCCTCGTCGCCGCGGCTCTTGGTGCTACCGGGCCGGACCAGGCCAAACGCCACCGGGCCGAGGAACTCGTCACGCTGATGGGCCTGGCCCCGCTCGCCGATCGGTTGGTCGGGGAACTGTCCACCGGCACCCGCCGGATCGTCGAGATCACCTGCCTGCTGGCGCTGGAGCCAGCGCTGCTGCTGCTCGACGAGCCCTCATCAGGAGTGTCCCAGACCGACGGCGTCGCGCTGGGCGAGGTGCTGCGCCGGATCCACGACGAACTCGGGGTCACCATGGTCATCATCGAGCACGACCTGCCGCTGCTCGCCCGGCTCGCCGACCGCCTGGTCGCGATGGACGGCGGCCGGGTCATCGCCGACGGCACCCCGCAGGAGGTCCGCGCCCACCCCGACGTGGTCCGCTCCTACCTCGGCACCGACCACGCCGCCGTCAACCGCTCCGGCGTGCCCGCTCAACGTACGACGGTCCCGTCGTGAGCCCGCTCCGCGTCGCCCCGCCACTTGCCCGTGCCGGCCTGCGCCGAACCTGTCAGGAGATCGCCATGCGAACCTTCCGCCGGCGGGCGCTCACGCTCGCCGCACTGCTCGCCACCAGCAGTGGCCTCGCCGTCGTGGCAGCACCCCCGGCCGCGTTCGCCGCGCCGGCCCTCACCGTCAGCGTGACCACCGGGCTGACGGACAAGCAGCAGGTCATCGTCAACGGTTCGGGTTTCGCCCCGAACCTGAAGCAGATCGCCGTCGGTCAGTGCGTCGCCGGCTTCAAGGGCCCGACCGACTGCAATCTGTCCGGCGGCGCCGCGTTCGTCAACGCCGACGGCAGCGGGAAGCTGCCCACGGTCACCCTGAAGCTGGCCCAGAAGTTCGGCGCGTTCGACTGCACCAAGCGCGAGTGCGTGGTCGCGGCGCAGATCCTGCCCACGAGCGGCAACGCCGACCAGGTCGAGGCCAACAAGGTCTCGGTGACGTTGACGTTCGGCAAGAAGCCGGCGCAGAAGCCCGCACCGGCAACCCCGTCCGCAACCCCAGCCGCGCCGGCGGCACCCTCGGCCACGCCGGCCGCCACCACCTCACCCCCGACCGGGCCGGCGGGCGCCGCCGGCACATCGGCCCCGACGCTGGTCAACGCCAACCGGGTGAACGCCGGCCCGGACCGGTACGCCGTCACCGTGCTGGTCGGCTCCGGCCTGCTGTTGCTCTGCATCGGCCTGCTCGTGCTGATGCCCTACCGGAACCGGAGGTCCTCATGACCCGACGTCGTTTCCCCGTCCGGCTGGCAGCGCCCGCGCTCGTCCTGGCGCCGCTGCTGCTGACGATCCCGGCGGCGGTCCCCGCCCGGGCGGCGCCACCGGCCGCGGCGATCGGTCCCACCGCCGCGACGCTGGGCTGCCGGCTCTACTTCAACGACGCCGGTACCGGCAGCTCGCCGACGGTCTGGCAGGACACCTTCACCCTGACCCAGTCGCCGGCCGAGCCGAAGGTCGGCGACACGGTGACCGTCACACTCACCGCGCCCACCGGCCCCGACAACGGGCCGGTGGGGCTGAACGCCGGTGACGTTCCGGTGAACGTCACGCTGGCCCTGGGCGGCTCGCTCTCCGGCAGCGCGACGCTGCGGATGTCCTCGTACCCCGCGCGGGCCGTCGCCCCGACGGAACCGCTCGGCCCGATCACCGCGACCGGCACCTACTTCGCCGCCGCCGCCGGAGCGGCGACGCTCACCGTCGGCCGGGTCACCTTCGCCAACGCCTCGGCCACGACGCACTGCTCGGCGGCCGGCGACCGCGACCACAAGGCCGCACCGGTGCCGACGTCCATCGTGGAGAGCTTCACCGTCGGCGGTACCGGCACCGCGACCCCACCGCCGAGCCCGTCCGCCTCCGCAACGCCGCCGCCCTCCGCGAAACCGTCACCGTCGCTCCCGCCGTCCGCGACGGACGACCCGCCGCCGACGGCAACCGACGAGGTCGACACGCCGGCCCAACCCTTCGGCCCGAAAAGCGTGAAGCTGAACTGCAAGACGCTGAGCAGCCTTTCCACGTGGACCGCCACGCACACGTTGAGCATGTCGCCCAGCAACCCCGGTCGGGGTGCCAAGGTGACGGTGAGCCTGAAGTTCTCAGCCGGCCCGAAGAGCGGACCGGTGCCGGTCGGCGCCGGTGACCTGGTGCCCAAGGCGACCGTCAAGGTCGGCGGGGTGGGCAGCGGCACGGTCAACCTGACGGGCCCGGCGTACGGCGCGATCGACGCCAACGCGATCCTGCCCGGCGCCACGCTGACCGGGACCTACACCACCTCGCAGGCGGGCCTGGTCAGTCTGACGGTCACCAACGTCGTCTTCGATCACCCGCAGGTCGACACCGAGTGCAACGCCGGCGCCGACCCGGTCACCGGCCCGAAGGAGACGTCGATCGTCGCCAAGTTCACGGTGAAGTCGCGGGCCGCGACCGACGACGAGGGCGAAGGCGGTGGCGGTGGCAACGGCGACGGTGGTGGGTCGCTGCCGACCACGGGCGAGGGGGGCGTGACGACTCTGATACTGCTCTGGTCGAGCGCGGCGCTCCTGCTCGGTGTCGGTCTGGTCGTGGTGCTGCCGAGGCGTCGCCGTCTGCTGCGCAGCTGAACCGGCGAACGGCGCGGGCCGGGGATGCTGCCCCGGCCCGCGCCGCTTGCGTTCGCCGACAGCGCCGTGTCAGTACTCGCGCAGCAGGGAACCGGCGCCGTACACCTTGTCGGTGATCCCGTTCTCGCGCAGCGCCATCCACCAGGTCGCCGCGTTGATGGCGATCACCGGCTTGCCGAGCCAGCGCTCGGCCTCGTCGGCCAGCCCGACCATCGACAGGTTGGTGCCGCACTGGACCAGGGCGTCCACATCCGGGCCGTCCACGGCCAGCAGCGCCCGGCGCAACTCGTCCTCCGGAACGTGGGCGATGGAGACCGCGGTCGGGCACTTGAGCCCCTCGATCGCGGCCACCTCGAAGCCGATCTCGGAGAAGAACTGCACGACGTTCGTGTCGCCGATCGGTTGGTACGGTGTGACCACGCCGATGCGGCGTGCGCCGTAGAGGCGCAGTGCCCGCTCACACGCCTCCGCGCCGGTTGCCACCTCCAGCCCGGTGATCGCCTTGATCTGGGCGACGAACTGCCGGTTGCCCTCGACGCCGCCCCAGAACGTCTCGGCGGACATGCCCATCACCATGTAGTCGGGCTCGCAGGTCAGCACCCGCTCGCAGGCCCCGCCGATCTCGTCGCGGATCTGGGTCAGGAGGTTCTCGAAGTTGCCGTCGCTGGAGAGGTCCTGGTCGCGGATGTGGATCCGGGAGAAGTGCGCGGTCACCCCGGGCACTGTCATCCGGTAGAAGTCCGGCTCCACGATGGTGTTGGTCGACGGGGCGATGACGCCGAACTTGCGGCGCCAGCCGAGCGCGTCGGTCATGAGCGGACGGCTCCTTCCTGGGCGGGGGTCGGGTGGGACGTGGTCGAGGCCCGGCGGTGAGCGCGCACGGTCAGCCACGCCGCGGCCAGCAGCGCCGCCTGTCCGAGGGTGTTGGTGCCCTGCTCCACCCACTGCATGGCCAGGGTTTCGTGATCCGGGTGGTTGCGCAGCGGCACCAGCAGCAGCACGCAGGCCAGCCCGGCGACGTAGAGCGCCACCGCGCCCCAGGCACGCCGCCGGCCGGCGATGATCGCGGCCAGGACGCTGACGGTGGTCACGCCCGTGGTGGCGAGGGCGAAGATGGGGGCGAAGATGGCGTACGCGGCGGCCACGCCGGCGGTCACGGCCAGCACGGCGGCGAACGGCCACCACGGCACGCTACGCCCGCGCAGCGCGCTCGCCAGGCCCCAGATCAGCCCGACCGCGCCGACCGCCATCAGCGGGAACAGCGCCGCCTCCAGCCAGGGCAGGTCGATCGAGAATCCGGCCAGCAGCAGCTTCCAGGTCGACTTGGCCAGGCCGCCGAGGCCGATCAGGACGGCGCTGACGCGGGCGACCGGGCCCACCCGCGGCACGACCCGGGCGGCCACGCTGGCCAGGATCCAGAACCCGACCAGCGCCAGGCCGGTCGGCACGAAGTCCTCCAGCGCGAGGACGACGGTGTAGTCGCTGCCGTTCACGACAGGTGCTCGCGCCGGGTCACGGCGGGCCCGCCGACGGGCTCGCCGAAGAGGTCGCGCTTGCGGAAGGCGGCGACGGCGAACCGAGCGGCGGCCTTGCGGCTGGTCAGCCAGGCGGCCCGGCTGCCGTTGCGGCCCCCGGCGAGGACCCGGTCGGCCAGCCACGGGGTGACCGTCTCGACCCGGTCACCGAGGATGTTGAAGACCTTCTTGGCCTTCGCCAGCTCGTCCGGCGGGTAGTCGTGGGTGAGCAGGTCGGTCACGACGATGCCGGGGGAGAGGTGGTGCACGGTGACCCGGTCGGCGACCCCGGCTGCGGCGAGCTCCTTGGCCAGCCCGTCGGTCAGGTAGGTGACCGCGCGCTTCGATGCCCCGTAGCCGGTCAGCCCCGGCCGGGCCTGGCCGTTGGAGCCGAAGCCCTCCATGTTCCACAGCGCGCCGCGGCCCTGCTCGATCATCGCGGCGAGCACCACCGCGCTGGCCCGGGCCACCCCGCCGAGGTTCGCCGCGAGCACTTCGTCCAGCTCTGCCGGCGGCAGCTCCCACAGTGGGCGGCGGGCATGGTTCGTGCCCGCGTTGTTGATCCAGATGTCGACCCCGCCGAACGCCTCGGCGGCCGTCGACCAGAGCACGGACACGTCGGCGCGGTCGGTGACGTCCGCTCGTACCCCGAGCACCTCGGCTCCGGCCGGCACGGAGGCTTCGGAACGCAGTGTGGCGAGCGCCGTTGCCACCGACTCCGCGCTGCGTCCGCAGAACGCGACCCGGGCGCCGCGGGCCAGCAGCGCGCGTACCAGGCCGGCACCGATCCCGCGGGTGCCGCCGGTCACCACCACTGCGGTCATTCGGCTGGCTCCCAGTCGAGCAGGCCGTGCAGGACGCTGTCCAGCACGTTGCCCCGGAACAGCTCGTACACCACGGCGAGGCGCCCGCCGGCGGACATGCCCGGTTCGGCGTCGATGGCGAACTCGCGGCCCTTGACCTTCCACACGTCGCCGCCGTCAGCGTGAAAGTGCCAGGACGGGTAGCTGGCCCGGCCGAAGCCCTGCGCGTTGCCCCAGGCGTCGGGGCCCTCGAAGAACAGCCGGTCACCGTCGCGGCGCTGCTCGACCACGTACCGCCGGTCCAGGCCAGCACCGGCCCAGCTGACCACCCGCCGGGTGCGCAGCAGGTCGATCGGCTCCAGGTCGAGGCGCACCGCGACCCCGCCGCGCAGTTGCTGGTCGGCGCCCCACAGCTCGCAGCTGCCGGTGAACGCGCCGGCCTGCTTGGTCGGCAGGATGTACGGCACCGGACCGCGCCGCTCCTCGGCGGACAGGAACCCCGCCACCCGTTCGCGGGTGTCCGGGTTGGTGTCGTGGTCGAAGCTTCGGGTGTAGACGCCGTTGAAGCAGCCCACCACCGTCCAGCCCTGGTAGAGCATCGACGAGTAGACCTGGGTCTCGCCGTCGGGCAGCACCTGATTCCAGGTGTTCAGGTCGACCTGCCAGCCGGGGCCGTAGTAGTGCGAGTCTACAAAGGAGCCGTACGGCTGGCCGGTGCCGAAGAAGTCGGGGCCGGTGTAGACCCGGTCGGCGTCGGAGTCGATGACGCCGAAGGCGAACGGCGCGCCCAGCCGGTAGCGCCCGGCCAGCTCGCCCCCGCCGACCAGCCCGCCGTCCATGAAGTACGTGGTGACGCCGTCGGCGAAGACCGACGAGCGGCGGATCTTCTCGAAGCCCTGCCAGACGCCGGTGGCGGTGAACAGCGACGGCCGGCCGTGCCACTCGCCGGCGATCCGCTGCTGCCACTCGCTCGGTTCAGCGGCCGCCGGTGCGGGGGCCGGTGCGGTCGGTTCACCCATTGCCGATCAGCTCCGCCCGGATCCGGTCGGTCGCCGGCTCGCCGATCAGCCGGGTGACCCGGGCCCAGACCGGGTCGACGTCGGGACTGAACAGGTTGACCCGCACGGCGGTGTCCCGGGCGGCCAGGTCGGTGTCGGCCAGGCCGGCCACGACGTCGGCCGGTAGGCCGTCGGTGACCAGCGCGGACCAGTGCTCGGCGTACGCGGAGACGGCGGCTCCGATCTTCCGGAACGCCTCCTCGGTGGCCCGGCTGACCAGCATCCACGGCGACATCAGCGCGTGCTGGCGCGGCCCGATGTCGGCCCGGCTCAGCCCGTCCATCGCGCTGGCCTCGGTGAAGACCGGGGTGAGCGGCTGGTACGCCGCGTCCAGGTAGGGCAGGTGGCTGCTCAGCTCGGCCCGGGGAATCAGGTCGAGGTGGTAGGCGTAGTAGTCGCCGCCGTACACCGAGTCCAGGGTGAAGTGCGGGACCGCGCTGTCGGCGGCGGTGAAGGCGAAGACCATGTGGCTGTCGAGGCGGATCATCGGAACGACCAGCCCGACGTAGACCACCTTGGCCACCGGCTGACCGGGTGCGCCCTGCCAGACCCGCAGCGCACCCACCGGGTCGGGCGACATCGGGCTGCTCAGCGGCTCGTCGATGACCGCGGTGAGCGGGTGCCGGGCGGTCAGGTGGGCCACCGCGTTCTCGCAGAGTTCCAGCGGGAGACTCATGCCTGCTCCTTCGTCGTCGCGCTGCTGGTGGGGCTCGCCTGCGCCTCGGCTCCTGCGGCGGCGTCGGCGCCCTCTTCCTCGGTGATGCGCTTGAGCCCGATCCGCTGCGCCTCCGCCACGGTCGGGTGGTCGCCCTTGGCCTTGTGCACCCAGGCGCGGGCCAGCTCCGGGTTCTCCCGGCGGGCCGGCGAGGGGATGACGGTCGCCTCCCGGCGCGGCACGTCGCCCGTGATCCGGTCGGCGTCGGAGAGCATCCAGCCTCGTTCGGCCAGCTCCTGGCGGCGTCGCCGGTAGTGCACCGCGATGAGGTCGCTCTTGACGTGCAGTTCCGCGCCGAGGTCGAACGGAAGCAGCTCGGGGCGGACGTTGTTCACCACCTCGGCGTCCTGGTAGAAGATCTTGAGGACGCGCTGTACGGCGTTGCGGTTGGCCCACGCCCCGGTGAAGAAGGTGCGCAGTGCGACCCACTTGACCAGCGTGGTCGTCTCGTCCACCGGAATGTTGGTGTCGTAGATGATCAGCTCACCGATCGACAGCCGGACGTGCAGCTTGATCATGTTGGGCAGCATCCAACCGGCCGAGGTGACCACCGGCGGGCGGTTGGCCAGGTCCGCGTTGTTGCGGTTGACCAGCGACCAGAGGCCCTTGGAGCGCGGCGGGTGCAGGCTGACCGTGGCGTACGCCGACCACTCGTCGGGGATTTCGAGCTCGTACTCGGGAACCTCGGGCTTCTGCGGGTTGCCGAATGCGCCGCCGTGCACGAAGGGCGCGTGCGCGATGTCGCAGCCGTTCTCCAGGATCCGCTCGTAGTTGGCCTTCCACAGGAACTCGCCGGTCACCGCGCGGAACTTGCCGCCGTTCTCCACCAGGTTGTCGAACTCCGGCCAGACCGGGATCGGTGGTCGCTCGGCCTCGGGCAGGTCGCCCATGAAGACCCAGACGAAGCCGTAGCGCTCCTGCACGGGGTACGAGTCGACCCGGGCCTTGTTCGGGATGCCCCGGCCGGGCTGGTTCGCCGGGATCTTCGTGCACGCCCCACCCGGCTCGAACTCCCAGCCGTGATACGGGCAGACGATGTTCTCGCCGGCCGTCGAGCCGCCGGAGAGCGCCGCGCCCCGGTGCACGCACAGGTCGGAGAGAGCCACCACGCGCCCGCGCGGGGTGCGGTAGAGGGCCAGGTACTGGCCGAGCACGGTGATCCGGGCCGGCTTGGTGGTGACCCGGTCGGAGAACTCGACCGCGTACCAGAAGTTCTTGAGCATGGTGGCTTACCTCCGACGGAACGAGGCGATCGAAGAGGTGGTGCCGAGCTGTGCCAGCAATCGGTCGAAGCCGTCGGCCGGTTCGCCGCGAAGGTGGACGGCGAGGAACCCGGACAGCAGGTCGACCAGGAGCGCGCGGGTGGCTTCCGGCTCGGCGGTCGCCTCCTCGTCGAGGAAGGCGCGCGCCGAGGTGGGATCGAGCGGGTGCACGATGCTGAAGTGGTTGGCGCCGGCCAGCCGCACCAGCAGGTTGGTGCCGCCCGCGTCGGGCAGCGCCTCGTCGAAGGTGCGGGTGATCGGGTCGGCGCGGGTGGACGTGTCCTCGCCGTACCGGTCGGCCGAGCCGTTGATCACGCCGTCGTGGGTGCCGGCGAGCAGCATGACCGGGCAGTCCACCTGGGCTGGCAGCACGGTGCCGGCCGGCCAACCGAGCATGGTCGCCACCATGGTGTGCGCCCCGTAGCTGGCAACCGCACGGACCTCGGGCAGGAACCGCGCCGACTGCAGCGCGACCGTACCGCCGGCCGAGTGACCCACCAGCGCCACCCGGTCGAGGTCGAGCAACCCGTCGAGCGGCCCGGTGAGCTGCGCCAGCGCGTCGAGCACCGGGCGCAGCGAGGGGCTGGTCGGTCGGCTGCCGTAGCCGTCCGGTCGGGCCGCGTCCAGGTCGACGCCGGGAGTGATCCCGTGCAGGCCGGCGAAGAGCACTCCGACCCAGTCGTAGGTCACCGCGACGACGCCCCGGGCGGCCAGTTCCATTGCCAGCCAGCGGTAGGCGTCCTGCCCGACGTTGACGCCGGAGACCAGCAGGGCCACCGGGTACGGGGCACCGGCCGGGTCGGCCGCGAGGACCCCGCTGAGCCGCTCGGCGTCCGAGCCGGTGGGCCGGGCCGGGTAGTAGACCCGCAGGTGCGCGGTGTCGAACGGTGCCGGCGCGCCGGGGACGCGTACGGCCCACCAGACCGACCGGACACCGCCTTCCTGGCCACCGCTCATGCCGACGGCCGGGGGAGTTCGCGGTCGCCGCCCCAGAGCGCGCGGACGAGTTGGTTGGTGGTCTCCTCGCCGAAGTAGCGCACGCCCATCACGTTCGCCGGGTCGCGGTCGGCGATATTGCGGCGGATCCGCAGATCGGTCTCGGCGAGCGCGGCCCGCTCCTCGGCCGGCACCGGTTCGGCCTCGTCGACCCAGCGCAGCCAGCGGTCGACGTGGGCGTGGGTCACCTGGCTGACCTTCTCGATGTTCTCCGGGCTGCGGTCGAAGGAGTAGCAGTATGCCGTCGGTGACAGGCTGGCCCGGATGAACCCGGCCCGGCTGATGAAGTAGTCGAACGCCGGGTCGTTGCGCAGTTGCAGCCACTCTTCGTTGGCCGGCTCGTAGTACCGGTCGTAGTAGTCGCCGTCCTCGACCATGTTGACCCGGGGCACCGAGTCGACGTAGAACCAGCCGCCGGGCCAGACCAGCAGGGCCAATCCCAGGTGCGGCACCCTGACCTGCGGGCCCAGCCAGCACGTCAGGTGCAGGTTGGCGAAGCTGGCACCCGGGTTGCCCAGCCAGGAGTGCACGAGCCAGTCGACCTCGGGTCCGGTGTACGCGGCGAGCGAGCCGCCCGGTCCGTTCGGGTAGTCCCCGTAGTTTTCCAGCGCCTCGGTGGACGGGTCGCGGGTCAGCGTGAACCGTGCGGTGATCTTGTCCTTCAGCTCATTCAGGAGTGCCTGGTAGCGGTGGAACGTCTCGTGGACGTCGACAGTGGGGGAGTCGTCGAGCATCTCCTCGACGTGTTTCAAGGTGTCGGCCACGGTCAGCGCCTTTCGGTAAGGGCCTGGACGAGCCGCCACGGGCGGCCGTCGACGAGGTCGGTGCGGCGGGAGACGAGCCTGTTCGCCGCCTGCGCCGGCGCCACGACGGCATGCGTGACGGGCCGGTCGGCGGCGATGTCGGTGCGCAGCGGGCTGCTGATCCGGCCGGTGAACGGCCCGGACCAGGTGGTCCAGAGGGTGAAGTCGGCGCTGAGGGCGAAGACCGCGGCGCCGGTGCCGAGCGGCCCGGCGGCGATCACGTTGAGCCGGTTCTCCGCAGCCCGCTCCGGCAGGCCCAGCGCCAGCTCCCAGGTCTCGCGCGGGGTGAACGGCACGGCGACCACATCGGCGTCGGCGAGCGCGGCGAGCCGGAACGTCTCCGGGAAGATCGCGTCGTCGCCGACCACGATCGCCAGCCGCCCCCAGGGCAGGTCGAAGGTGCGCAGCGCGTCTCCGGGCCGCGCGGCGTCGCGGGCCGCGCCGGCCCGATGCAGTTGTGGCTGCTCGCCGAGCACGCCATCCGGGCCGATGAGCAGCCCGACCGGGCCGTCGGCGGTGCGGGCGGTGGCCACCGCGTACCCGTTGGTGCCACGCAGTGTCGGTGTCAGCGCCGCGGCCACCTCGGCCGGCCCGACGTGCGTGCCGAGGGCGTTCTCGGCGAGCACGGCGAGCAGCGCGCCCTCGGCGACCGCCTTGGCGAGCAGGTCGGCAGCCTCGCCCGGGTCCCGCGGCCGGACCACGGCGACCGGCAGGCTCGACGCGCTGGGCGGCCGACGGCGGCCGGTCGGCACGTCCCCGAGCGGGCCGTAGAGCTCCGGCCGGCGGGCCGCGAGGATGTCGCTGCCGTCCGGGCGGTGCTTGTCGTCGGCGTGCTCTGGAGCGATGTCGGCGATGACGACGGCCTCACCGGTACGCGGCCCCTTGGCCAGCACCGTGCCGTCCGGTGCGACGATCTGCGACTCGCCGGCCCCGTGCAGCCACTGCTCCGGCACGCCCAGGCCGCGGCTCATGGCCGGCAGATGCTCGGCGGGCAGCAGCGGGCCGACCTTGTTGGCGGCGATCACCCAGGCCCGGTTCTCCGCGGCCCGCACCGGAATGTGCAGCGCGGCCTCATCGGTGGCGAACGAGTTCAGGCTGTTGAGCAGCACCTGCGCGCCGCGCAGCGTGAGCCCGCGGGTGGTCTCGGGAATGACGCCCTCCATGCAGGCGTACATGCCGAGCCGGCCGATCGGGGTGTCGAGCACCGGTCCGACCTCGGTCGCCGGGTCGAGGTGGTCGTTCTCGGCACCCATCAGGACCTGCTTGTCGCAGCTGCCGAGCAGCGCCCCGTCCGGGCCGAAGAGGAAGTTGGTGCCGCCGGTGCGTCCGTCGGGATAGGCGTGCGTGACATTGATCTTGAGATACACCCGGTGCTCGGCAGCGCTCGCGGAGATCGCGGTGAGGAAATCGTCGCCCGGCCGGGTGGCCAGGGCGTGCGCCTGGGCGCGGTCGGTGTACCAGGCCAGATGGTTGCAGAACTCGGGTAGCACCACGAGCTGTGCGCCCTGTCGGGCGGCGTCGGTGACCAGGCGCAGGCAGGTGGCCAGATTGGCCCCGATGTCCTGGCCGGCCTCGAACTGTACGGCGGCAACCCTGATGGTCATTCCCGCTCCGGTTCCCCTGGCGAAACGCTGTTTCCAGAACATACACTCGGGCGACGCCGGGGAACAGGGGGAAGAACAGGTGTTTACGCACGTGGTACTCATGAAGTTCGACGATGCGGCCGATGCTGCCAAGGCGAGGTCGCTGCTGGAAGGTCTGGCCAGCTCAATTGATGAGATCGCGACGCTGACCGTCGCCCTGGACACGCTGCGGACCCCGGTCTCCTACGACCTGTGCATGATCAGCACACACACCGACGTGGACGCGTTGCGCGCCTACCAGTCCCACCCCGCCCACCTGGAGGTGGCGGGCTGGCTCAAGCCGCGCCTCGCGGCCCGCGTCGTCGTCGACTACTGACGGCAGCGCTCGACCGACGCGGCCCGGCCTCAGCCCGGGTACGCGTTGGCGGGCAGCCCGGCGCCACCCGGCCGGAACGGGCCGGGCGCGTGCACGACGCAGGTCTGCGCGTACTCGGCCAGCCCCTCCTCGGCATACTCACGGCCGTAGCCGGAGCGCTTCACCCCACCGAACGGCGCCCGCAGCGACAGCCCGGTGCGGTTGTGCGTGTTGACGAAGACGAAGCCCGCCTCGACCCGACGGGCCAGCGCGAACGCCCGCTCCTCGTCGGCCGACCAGACCGAGCCTCCAAGGCCCAGCTCGTCGGCGTTGACCCGGGCCAGCAGTTCCTCCTCGTCGTCGTAGAGCAGCAGCGGCACCGTCGGCCCGAACTGCTCCCCGGTGATCACCTCGGCGTCGTCCGGCGCGTCCAGCACGAGCGTCGGGGCCACGAAGTACCCGCCGGCCAGGTCGGTGCCACCGTCGACAGTGCCCAGCGGCAGCGCCGTGGCACCCCGGGCGACGGCCGCCGCGACGATCCGCTCGATCCGGGCGACGGCACCGGCCGAGATTACCGGGCCCATGCTCACCCCCGGCGTGAGCGCGTCACCGACGCGCAGCACCTCCGCCGCGGCGGCCCGGTACGCCGCCACGAACTCGTCGCGGCGGTCGCGGTGCACATACAGGCGCTTGGCGGCCATGCACACCTGGCCGCTGGTGGCGAAACTCGCCAGGACCAGCCGGCGCATCGGCTCGGTGCCCAGGTCGGCGTCCGGCAGGAAGATCGCCGCGTCGTTGCCGCCCAGCTCCAGCACGACCGGTGTGGTCTGGGTGGCCGCGGTCGCCGCCACCTGCCGGGCCGCCACGCCGCCGCCGGTGAACGCCACCTTGCGCACCAGCGGGTGCCCGACCAACGCCGCACCGGCGGCGGCGTCGCCGTGGACGACCGCCAGCGTCCCGTCGGGCAGCGCCCCGGCGAGCAGGCGCAGCACCTCCGAGACCGCCAGCGGGGCCAGCGGCGAGGGCTTGACCACCACAGCGTTGCCGGCGGCGAGGGCCGGGGCCACCTTGAGCAGGGTGAGGATGATCGGCGCGTTCCACGGCGTGATCGCGGCGACCACACCGTACGGCCGGGGCAGCCGCAGCAGCCGACCGGCCGCGTCGTCGATCTCCCGATCCGCGTACGCCGCCGGGGCGTGCTCGACGACCCAGCGCAGGTACGTGTCGGCGAACCCGACCTCGCCGCGGCAGTCGGCGAGCACCTTGCCCGACTCCCGGGCCAGCAGCTCGGCCAACGGTTCGAGCCGCCCGGCGATCGCGTCGGCGCCAGCGGCCAGCGCAGCGAGTCGCCGCGCGATGCCGGTGGCCGCCCAACTGCGCTGCGCGGCGTCGGCCCGGCGGACCAGGGCGTCCACCCGCTCGGGCCCGCTGACACCGACAGTGCCGACCAGCTCGCTGGTCCTGGACGGGTTCTCCCGCTCGATCACCGCGCCGCGCGGGCCGTCGCCGGGTGCCGTCATGCCCGGGCCGCCGGCTGCCCGGCGTCGGGGCGCAGCGAGGCAATCATGGAGCTGCGCAGCAGGTACGCCCGGGCCGCCGCCGGATCCTCGGCCAGCGCGCGCAGGCCGGCCAGCTGCGCGGACCGCACCTGCGGATCGGTGGCCCGCATCCGGCGGTAGTTCTGGTCGGAGACCTCCTGCACGTAGGTCAGGGCGATCCGGCGCCGCTCGTCGGCCACCGCCGTCACCGCCCGGTCCAGCTCCCCGCCGTCCGGTGCCGGGCGGCCCGAGGCCAGCACCTGCGCGTAGGCGACCGCGTCGTGGATACCCGAGTTCATGCCCAGCCCACCGAGCGGGTTGTTGACGTGCGCGGCGTCGCCGGCCAGCAGCACCCGCCCCTGCCGGAACGTCGCGGCGACCCGCTGGTGCACCCGGTACAAACTGGCGTGCGCCACCCGCCACGGCCGGCCCGGATCGGCGATCGCCCGCAGCCGCCCGTCGAGCCGGTCCAGCTCGTGCGCGTCAGGGGTGTCCTCGGGGGTGGGCAGCAGCACCCGCCAGTGGTCCGGCGTGCGCAGCAGCACCGACCACTCGACCGGGTCGAAGACGTAGTTGACGTACGCCAGCGGGCCGAGCAGCGCCGGCAGGTCCTCGTCGGTGGAGGCCACCAGGAACCGTTCGGGGTAGGTGATCCCGTCGAACGGCAACTCCAGCGCCCGCCGTACCGCCGAACTGGCGCCGTCGGCCGCGATCAGCCAGTCGCCGGCCACCTCCCGGCCGTCCTCGGCGACCGCGACCACACCGCCGTCGGCCTGATCCGCGGCCTGTCGTACCGAGTCGACCGGCCAACCGAAGCGGACCCGGGCCGTCGGCTGCCGGGCCAGGTGCGCCAGCAGGATCACGCACAGCTTGGACTGCTCGCACTGCACCCGGTACGGGAACGGGGTGTCCTCGGCGAGCACCGAGAGGTCCAGCTCCGCGATCAGTCCCTCCCGGCGATCCCGGTAGGCGAACGTCGGCGCCACCAGCCCGCGTGCCAACAGGTCCGCGCCGACCCCCAACGCGTCGAGCATCTCCAGCGTCGGCGGGTGGAACGTGGAGGCACGGGACTCGGCGGCGAGGTCGTCACCGGCCTCCAGCACTGTCACCTCGCAGCCCCGGCGGGCCAACGCGAGCGCCGCGGTCAGCCCGACCGGCCCCGCTCCGGCGATCAGCACGTGCATCAGGCGTACCTCCGATCGAGAGTCAGCGCATCGTCCTGGCCGACCAGCGCGGTGAACGACGACCAGGCGAGCCGGGGCACCGCGTCGGCGTGACCGTGCCGGCCGATCGCGGCATAGGCGGCGGCAGCCGCGCGCAGCGCGGCCAGCATCGGCGCGACCGGGTGCAGCACGACCCGGACCCCGAGCGCGCCGAGCGCGTCGTCGGGCGGGAAGGCGCGTACACCAGCCGCCTCCGAGCGATTCACCACCAGGGGTACGCCGGGCAGCGCGGTACGCACCGCCGCCAACTCCTCGGCGGTGTCCACACCCTCCAGGAAGACCGCGTCGGCGCCGGCGTCGGCGAACCGGCCGGCCCGCTCGATCGCCTCGTCGAGGCCGGCCACCGAGTAGGCGTCGGTGCGGGCGATCAGCACCAGGCCGGTGCCCGCCTCGGCGATCGCCCGGATCTTCGCCGTCGCACCCGCGATGTCCAACAGCTCCTTGCCGTCCAGGTGGCCGCAGCGCTTCGGGCTGACCTGGTCCTCCAGGTGCAGCCCGGCGACGCCGGCCGCCGCGTACCGCTGGGCGGTCCAGACCGCGTGCAGCGGATTGCCGTAGCCGGTGTCCGCGTCGGCGATCAGCGGCACGCCGGCCAGCGCCGGGACGAGCCGGGCGGCCCGCTCCGCGACGTGTGTGCCGTGCAGGTATCCCAGGTCGGGAAGGCCCAGCTCGACCGCGGCGCAGACCGCACCGGACAGGTGCACGACGCGGTGCCCGGCCCCGGCGGCCAGCGCGGCGGTGAGCGGGTCGTGTACGCCGGGGGCGTGCACCGGCGAGGTGCCGCCCAGCAGCGCCCGCAGCACGTCGGCCGGGCGTGCGGTCGCCGCGCCGCCGGCCGTGAGCGGGGGCGGAGCCTGCGCCGGGGCGGTCTCGCCCGGGGTCATGACCGGCCGTGCAGCGCGAAGCCGCCTTCGACGCCGACGACCCGCGGGTTGGTGAAGAACCGCAGGGTCTCGGCGGTGCCCTCCTCGCCGTACCCGGACAGCCCGAACGCCGGGCGCGGGCTGAACAGGTGCAGGCTGAGCACCGAGGAGCCGTTGACCTTGACCTCACCGGCCCGGATCCGGCGGGCCACGGCCAGCGCGGCCTCCTCGTCCGCGCCGAGCACGTACGCCTCCAGCCCGTACGACGTGCCGTTGGCCAGCGCCACCGCCTCGTCGACGGTGGCGTACGGGTGCACCGCTGCCACGGGCCCGAAGATCTCGTCGCCGGTGTGCGCGGCGGCGACGCCGGTGACCAGCGTCGGGGCGAGGAAGTTCCCGCCGGCCAGCGGCCCGGCCGCCGGCAGCGTGGTGCCGGTGACCGCGGTTCCGCCGTGCGCCAGCAGGTCGTCGCGGGCGGCCACCACCCGGGCCAGGTGCCGGGAGTGCACCAGCGGACCGAGGTCGGTCGCGGGGTCCAACGGCGCGCCGGCGACCAGGCCGGCGAGCCGGTCGGCGATCGCGGCGACGATCTCGTCGTGCCGGTCGGCGGGCACGATCAGCCGACCCAGCGCCCGGCACCACTGCCCGTTGAGGGTGCTGAGCAGGTCGACCGCGGCCCGGGCGACATCGGCGACGTCGGCGTCGGGGAGCACGACCAGCGGGTTGTTGCCACCGAGCTCGAGCTGCACCGGCTTGATGTCGTAGGCGCAGGCTGCCGCGACCGCCCGCCCGGCGGCGAGCCCGCCGGTGAAGGAGACCGCCCGGATCCGGGGATCGCCGACCACTGCCGCACCGGCCTCGGCCCCGCCGTGCACGAGCTGGAACACCCCGGCCGGCACGCCAGAGGCGGCGAGCGTGGCCCCGACGACGGCGGCGAGCCGTTGGCTGCCGTGCGGGGCGTACTCGCTGGGCTTGAGGATCGTGGGGCAGCCCGCGGCGAGCGCGTTCGCGACCTTGTGCGCGGCCATCGGCGCGGGCGCGTTCCACGGCACCACACAGGCGGCCGGACCCCAGGGCAGTCGTTCGGCGTACGCGATCCGGCCGTCCTCGCGCTGGAACTCCTGGCTCTGCGGGCCCTGCCGTAGCTGGGCGGCGGCCAGCCGGAACGAGCCGCCGAGGATCACGCCCAGCGGTGTGGTCTGCCGGATCGGCACGCCGGTGGTCGCCGACTCCAGCGCGCAGATCTCGGCCGCGACGCCCTCGACCGCCTCGGCGACGGCGTCCAGTACGTCGGCGCGATCAGGGGCCGGTAGCACGGCCCAGCTCCCGGCCTCGTGCGCCGCCGACGCGGCGGCGACGGCGGCCTCGATCCGGTGCGACGGCGTGCCGGCAGCGGGCCGCCGCACCGCACCGGTCGCCGGATCCTCCAGGTCGAACCCGAGCGGTGCGTCGCTGGGCGTCCAGACCCCGTCGACCAGGTCGGCGAGATCGGGCAGGTCCGGCTGGGTCACCCGGCCACCGCCGCGAACAGGTCGTTGGACCGGTCGCTGGTCACCGAACTGGCCGCCTCCAACCGGCCGCGCTCCGGCGGGAACGTCATCACCAGTCCCATCGCCAGATCGCGCAGCGCCCGGCCGACGGACCCGTTCATGGTGGCGCCGGACGTGCCGGACGCCTTGAGCGCGCCGACCGCCACGTCGAAGCACGCCTCGCAGATCGAGCCCTTGGCCAACCGCCACTGCCGGTAGACCTCGGCGTGCGGGCGTAGCGGCGGCTCACTGGTCTCCAGCAGCAACTGGCGGCGCAGCCAGAGGTACGCGGTCTCCAACCGTTCCGTCATGTTGCCGATGATCACCTGGTGCATGGGGCTCTCCGCAATCGGCCGACCGGTGTCGGCGAAGGTCTTCTGGGTGAGACTGGTCAGCGTGTCGTCGTAGACACTCTGCGCCGCACCGACATAGACCGCCGTGATGGCCAGCTGGTTGCCGACGAAGCTGCCCCGACTGCACTGCAACATCTTCACGAAAGCGCCGGGCACGGTGAGCGCCTCGTCGGCCGGAATGAAGACGTCGTCGAGCCGGATGCCGTGGTTGGCCGAGCCGCGCATGCCGATGCCGTCCCAGGCCGGCCGTGAGGCGACCCCGGCGGCATCGCGGGGGACCAGGAACAGGGCCAGTCCGTCCGCCGTCTCGTGCCCGGCGAGCCGGGCGGTGACCAGGTAGGTGTCGGCGACGCCGGTGGCGCAGCCGAACGACTTCTCGCCGGTGAGCGACCAGCCGTCGACGCCGTCGCGGCTCGCCGGCGTGGCGGTGGTGGAGATGGCGATGTTGGCCGACGAACTCTTCACCGCCTCGCTGGCGAAGTTGGCCAGCCACACCCCACCAGCCATCCGGGTCAGCACCTTCTCGGCGAAGGCCTGCACGGCGGGGACGTCGGCGTCGTCGAAGAGGCCGCGCTCGATGGCCTCCAGCGGCAGCAGGCCCCGGGAGGCGCTGGTGTTGTGGAAGAAGAAGGCCAAGGCCGTCGACGGGCACGCGCTGCCCATGGCGAAGGTGGCGGCGGCGAGGTCACGCAGGCCACCGCCGAGACCGCCGTACTCCTGCGGAACCACCAGGCCGAGTAGCCCGGCATCGCGCAGCAGCGCGACGTGCGCGGCGGGGAACACCCCGTCGGCGTCGGCCTGCGCGGCGGCGGCCCGCAACGCGGGCAGCACCTTCTCCACTCGGGCCGCGCGATCCTGCTCGGCCGGGGTGAGGTCGTCGATGAGCCGTCCGCCGGTGGACATGTGGGTCACTCCTCTGGTTTGTTGGCGGGGAGCCGGGGACAGGACACCCCGAGTTGCCGGGCGAGAAAGACCAGGTCGCGGGTGCGCAGGGCGCTCGCTCGACCGCTGAGGGTGGTGTCGAAGCCGGTGACGCCGCTCTTCATCGCGACCATGGCGTTGACCAGGCCGAGCCCGCGCTGGGGCCGCAGCCGCACCCGGAGTGAGGCGCGGCGGGCGCGTACCGTGGCGTCGGCGAGCACGGCCCGCACCTGCACCGGGCTTGCGTCGGCCTCCTCGACCAGGGTGACGGCGGTGTGCCCGGCACGCAGCAACTGGTCCAGCTCGGCGAGGGTGGCATCCTCGCCGCCGGGCCGGAAGGCGTCGGCGATCATCGGGCCGGGGGTTGCCCGCACCGTGAAGCCGGCCGTCACCAGGGTGTTCGCGCGCAGGCGGGAGAGTCGGCCCCCGATCGCGATGTCGATCTTCTCCGGCAGCGGGTCGGCGAGCTGACTCCACGCGCTGGAGTGGAACAGCAGCGGGGCACCGACCCGGGGGGTGCTGGCCGCGAGCACCTCGCCGACGAAGATCGTGTGGTCGCCGCCGGGATAGGCGTGCACGACCCGGCAGTCCAGCCAGGCGGTCGCGTTGGCCAGGACCGGGCAGCCGGTCTCGGCGTGCGCCCAGTCCAGCCCGGCGAAGCGGTCGGTGACGTCGGGACGCATGCCGGCGAAGCGCTGGCCGATGCCGGCCTGGCCCTTGCCGAGAAAGCTGATCGCGAAGACGCCGGCCCGCTCCACCAGGGCGTGGCTGGGAAGGTGGACGCCCAGGCAGACGGAGACCAGCGGCGGGTTGAGGCTGACCGACGAGAACGAGCTCGCGGTCATGCCGTGCCGCTGGCCGTCGATGACCGTGGTCACGACACCGACGCCACTGGGCCACTGGGCGAGGGCCGAGCGGAACGTGATGCTGTCGACCGACACTGGCAGGTTCTCCGTTTCGCATGAGGAAACGTCGTTACCAGAAACGTAACGAGGGGTGGTGGCCCGTGTCAACCGCCGATCGGTCCGGGCGCCTCGCCGCCGAAAATCGGTGACCCGCTCAGGACACGGTGTTTCGCTAGGTGAAATCGAGCGCCCTACACTGCTCTGGAGACGGACGCACGAACAGCGCTGTGGAGGCCCAACCATGCCCAGTCGGACATCGGAGGCGAAGGCACCGGCCGCGGAGGACGGCGAGGGCCAGTCCCGCTCGATCGCGGCGGTCGAGCGGGCGATGGACGTGCTGCTCTACTTCGGGCGCAGTGGGCGCCCGGACCTGGGCGTCACCGAGATCGCGACCGCGCTGGACCTGACCAAGGCCGCCGTGCACCGTATCCTCACGGCGCTGCGCAGCCGGGAGCTGATCACCGTCGACCCGAGCACCCGTCGCTACGCGCTGGGCCACGCGGCCGTCACGCTCGGCCGGGCCTACCTGGCCCGCACCGACCTGCGCGCGATGGCCGGCCCGGAGCTGCGCGGGCTGGCGGCCGAGACGGGCGAGACCGCCACGCTGTCGCTGCGCCGGGGCGACACCCGGCTGTACGTCGACCAGGTGGTGCCCGAGCAGGAGCTGCGGCTGGACGTCAACATCGGCATCCCGTACCCGCTGCATGCCGGCAGCTCGTCCAAGGCGTTCCTGGCCTTCGTCGACGACGACGAGCTCGACGTCTACCTGGAGCGGCACCGGCTCGACGAGATCACCGACCGCACCATCACCGACCCGGCGAAGCTGCGCAAGGAGTTGGCCGCCATCCGTAAGCGCGGCTACGCCACCTCGCGCGGCGAACGCCAGCCCGGCGCGACGTCGATCGCCGCACCGGTCTACGACCACGACGGGCACGTGGTGGCGGTCGTCAGCGTGGCCGGGCCGGTGGGGCGGTTCAAGCCGGACTCGCCCGAGCTGGCGAAGTCGCTGCTGAAGGCGACCGGCCGGATCTCCGCTCAGCTCGGCTACAGCGGCGCCTGACCGACCTGCCCGGGTCACAGCGCCGCGAGCGGCTTCAGCACGCCGAGCGCCGCAGCCGCCAGCACGCTGCCCCAGATGCCCCACACGTAGGGTAGGCAGCCGTCGATCGCCCGCCGCATCGCGTGCTCCACCTCCGGCGTGGAGCCTGTCGTCATCAGCGCGCCGAAGGCCGGCCCGAACGGGCGCAGGGTGAGCCGGATGCCCAGTCCGCAGGCGATCGCGATGCTGTAGAGCAGGATCTTGCCGCCCAGCCACCGCGGGTTGGTGTCCACCCCGAACGGTGCGGCGGCGAAGAGCGTGTAGAGGGCGGTCCCGGCCAGGCCGGCGATCAGCACGATCCGGACCGTCCAGTCCGCCCGGCGTACCCACCGACGGTGGCCCGGGCGGTGGTGGTCGGAGATCGTGGCGGCCAGCCACGCCGCCGCGAACACCCAGACCAGTGCGACGATCGGCCAGCCGAACGGGTTGATCCCGAAGACCCGCGCGCCGTGCGGGTCCAGCGCCATCAGCGTGACGCCGCTGGGCAGGAAGAGCACCAGGCAGATCTTGGGCCCCAGGTCGAGCCCGCCCATGATCTTCAGCGCGGTGGCCCGGGCGGCCGGCGTGAGGTCGGGCTTGAGGACGAACCGGCTCGACCAGAAGACCCCGAGATCCCCGCCCAGCCAGAAGACGAAGAGCACGATGTGCAGCAGAATCCACCAGCCGTGCGGGTGCGGTCCCATGGGGCCTCCTTGACGTCTCGACCACTGATGGAAACACTGTATCCGTAGCCGAAACAATGGCCGCATCGCCGGAGCATTGTCGAACGGAAGGGCGCGAAGCCGTTGAGGTCGTACCTGTACGTGCCCGGGGACGCGCCCGACAAGCTGGCCAAGGCGGCGGGGCGCGGCGCGGACGCGGTGATCGTCGACCTGGAGGACGCGGTGCCGCAGGCCGGCAAGGACGCCGCCCGCTCGGCGGTCGCCGCCTTCCTGCGCTCCGCACCACCCGGGGTCGCCTGGTGGGTGCGGATCAACCCGGGCCGGTTGGGCCACGTCGACGCGGCGACCGTCGTGGGGTCGGGGCTCGCCGGGCTCTGTGTGGCGAAGGCCGAGTCCGCCGCCGAACTGGTCGCCCTGGACGAGGTGCTCGGCGCGGCCGAGTCGGCGGCCGGGTCGCCGGTGGGCACGACCCCCATGGTGCCGCTGCTGGAGTCGGCGGCGGCCGTGGTCGCGGCCCTCGACATCGCCCGCGCACCCCGGGTACGGCGACTGCAACTCGGCGAGGCGGACCTGCGCGCCGACCTCGGTGTCACGCTCGGGCCGGACGAGCGGGAACTGCTCTTCGTCCGCTCGCAGGTGGTGCTGGCCAGCGCGGCGGTCGGCATCGAGCCTCCGGTGGGGCCGGTCAGCACCGACTTTCGGGACCTGGTCTCGCTGCGCGAGTCGACGATGGCGCTGCGGCGGCTCGGCTTCGTCGGCCGGGCCTGTATCCACCCTGCGCAGGTCGCGGTGGTGAACGAGGTGTTCACCCCCGCACCCGACGAGGTGGCGACGGCGGCGGACCTGGTGGCCCGCTTCGACGCGGCGGTCCGCGACGGCGTGGGAGTCTGCCTCGACGCACAGGGCCGGCTGGTGGACGAGGCGGTGGTCCGCTCCGCCCGGCGCCTGCTCGCCCTGGCCGTGTAGACGCCCGCCCGGGACCCGGGCACTCACCGGCACGCGCGGCTGCGTGTGACCGGGGTGTGACGCGGCGGTGGTCGTGGCCGCGGCACACCCCGTCGCCATCACATCCCGTCGCCGGACCAGGGGCCACGCGAACGGGACCGCACCGGCAGGGTGGAGATGACCGGCGCCTCGTCGTGCTCGTGGTAGTTGGTCGCCGTGCCGCCCCACTTGACCCACTCGTCGGTGGTGTACCAGTTGATCAGCTCGCCGTCCGACCGGATGATCCAGTCGATGTCGGTCTCGGCGACGAAGTGGCCGTGCTTCACCCCGGCCGGCCGGAAGCAGTAGGTGCCCTCGTCGATGTCGCCGAAGTTGTACGCCATCTTCCCGCCGAGCGTGTAGAACTCCTCGTAGCAGGGGTGGTGGGCCAGCCGGTGGTCGCTCCAGCCCTTGTGGGCCCGGATCAGGCGGGTGTAGAAGTTGGTCACCGGGTCGCGGTGCAGCAGCTTGATGTAGAGCGGGGTGATCGGCCCGACCGTCGGGGCGGCGGTCCACTCCATGTCGTTGGAATCCACCACCGTCACCTCGCCGACGGCGGACTCCCACCGCGCTGAGGCCGGGCTCCACTGTGCTTTCCCGACGTCGAAACCGCAGTCGCCGTACTCGCGCCAGTGCAGCACCGACGAGCCCTCGCGGATCTTGATCCAGTCCATCGGCACGCCCCGGGGCACCTGAAGATAGCCGCCCGGGCCGATCTCCTGACCGCCGTAGATCAGCGAGCCGGACCGCACGAAGAACTCGGTGTCGGCGTGCGGCACGCCGGGCCCGCGCCCCCAGTCGCTGTCGAACCGCAACGCCAGCGAGGACGATCCGTCCTCCTCGTCTGTGGAGAGCCGGCGTTCGTGGACCCCGCCCTCGCCGTGCGGCAGCTCCCCGACGTGCCAGATGTAGTCATTCTCGTGAATCAGTTCGACGTGCGCTCGCACCCGCTGCTCCTCACTTCGCGTTTCAGGGTCTTCCCGGCGGCGTCTGCGGGCGGCGCCCCCAGCCGGAGGTGCAGGGCGCCAGGCAGGCGGCGATGGTGAGATCGGCGCCGTCCGGGACCAGCATGGCTGCAATGGAAACACTGTTTCCACGGACACGGCAAGCCCCGCAATGTTCCCCCTAGCGAAACGGTGTATCCAGCGCATACGATGCGTCGAATGAATGGTGCCGAGCTGTCCGCCACCCCCGGCGGCACCGCGCGCGGCGGCAGGCTCGATGCCGACTACGCCGGTGCCGGGTTCGCCCGTCGGCTCGGCTGGGGCACCCGGCCCGCGCTCGTGCTGGTCGACCCCGTCGCCGCGTACGCCGTACCCTCGTCGCCGCTGTTCCTGGCCACCGCGGAGGCCGCGCTGGCCGCGATGGCCGCGCTGGTGGCGGCGGCCCATGCGGCCGGGGTTCCGGTGGCTTTCACCGCGGTGCGGTACGCCGACGAGTCCTGCGCCGAAGCACCCCTGTTCGCCGCGAAGGTGCCGGCGCTGACCACGTTCGCCGCCGGCAACCCACTCGGCGACTTCCCGACCCAGATCACGCCCGCCCCGGGCGATCACATCGTGTACAAGCACTACGCCAGCGCCTTCGCCGGAACCGCCCTGGCCGCCTGGCTCACCGCGGCCGGCGTCGACACGGTGGTGCTCGGCGGCTTCTCCACCAGCGGCTGCGTCCGCGCGTCGGCGGTGGACGCCCTGCAACACGGGTTCCGCCCGATGGTGGTGCGCGAGGCGTGCGCCGACCGCGATCCCGGCCCGCACGAGGCCAACCTCTTCGACCTCGACGCCAAGTATGCCGACGTGGTGCCGCTGGCCGACGCGGTCGCCCGGTTGGCCGGCCACTGACCGGACCCGTTCTCCCGACTCGAGTGGGCAGGAGCAGTCATGCGTAAGGCAGTCATCACCGGCAGCACCAGGGGGATCGGCTTCGCGCTCGCCCGCGAGCTGCTCTCGCGGGGCCACTCCGTCGTCGTCTCCGGGCGCTCGCGGACGGCCGTGGACGACGCCGTCGCACGGCTGCGCCCACGGGCCCTCACGGCAGCGACGGTCCACGGGTTCGCCGTGGACGTCACCGACGCCGAGCAGGTCGAGCGGATGTGGAGCGCCGCGGTCGACGCGCTGGGCGGCGTCGACCTGTGGATCAACAACGCCGGTGTCGCCAACACCACCCGGCCGATCGTCGACACCGCGCCGGAGGACGTCCGGACGATGGTCACCACGAACATGCTCGGCACCGTGTACGGGTCGCAGGTCGCCGTCCGCGGCATGCTCACCGCCGGCGGCGGCCAGGTCTTCAACGTGCTCGGCGGGGGCAGCGACGGCCGGATTCGCCCCGGCATGGGGGTCTACGCGGCCACCAAGCGTGGTCTGGACTCCTTCACCCGGGCGCTGGCCAAGGAGGTCACCGGTACCGGCGTGCGGATCGGACAGATCCGCCCCGGCATCCTCATCACCGAGGGGTGGCTGCGCGAAGCCGCCGCCGCGCCGGAGCAGGTGGCGCGGCAGCGCAGGTGGCTGAACATCCTCTGCGACCACGTCGACGACGTCGCGCCGTACCTGGTCGAAGGAATGCTGACCAGCACCAGGAACGGCGACGCGATCGCGTGGCTCACCACCGGCCGGATGACCCGCAAGGTCCTCATCCCCGGCAAGCGGGACGTACTCGCCCGCTACGGACTCTGACCGGGGCCGTCGTGCACATCAATGACTCAGGGAAGGACGGCACCGGGTGAAGGGTGTGCAGCTCAACATGGCCGCCGGGATCCGCGAGTTCGGCCGGGCCACGCCGGGCCGGGTCGCGGTCGTCGACGGCGACCACGCCGTGACGTTCGGCGCGCTCGACGAGCGCTCCAACCGGCTCGCGTCCGCGACGCTCGCGCACGGCATCGCCCCCGGTGAGCGGATCGCGGTGCTGAGCAACAACCGCTACGAGTACTTCGAGATATCGGCGGCGATGGCCAAGGCCGGCATCCCGACCGTGCCGCTGAACACGAAGAACAACAGCTCGGACAACGCCTACATCCTCGCCCACTCCCGGGCGAGGGGGATCATCCTGGCCGACGAGCTGGCCGGCAACGTCGACGGCCTGCTCGACGACCTGCCGCTCGTGCTCAGCTTCGCCGGCGAGGTAGGCCAGCGGTACGAGACGTTCCTGGGACAGGGCCGCGCGGTCGATCCGCAGATCCCCGTCGACGAACTCGACCCGTTCTGCATCACCTACACGTCCGGCACGACCGGGCGGCCCAAGGGCGTCCTGCTGACCCACCGCGGACGGGTCCTCACCGCGTTCGGAGTCGGGCTGGACTACGGGCTCGGCCCCAACCGCAGCACGATCGCCGTCGCACCGATGTACCACGGCGCGGGGTTCGCGTTCGCCTACACCGCCCCGATGCTCGGCGGCTCGTGCAGCGTGCTGCCGACCTGGGATCCGGAGCGGCTGTTGGACCTGATGGTCTCCAGTCGCGCCTCCACGGTGTTCCTGGTGCCCACGCACGCCCAGCACCTCCGCCGGTTCTGCGAGGAGCCGGCCGCCCGGTACGACCTGTCGGCGCTGCGGACGCTCTACTTCAACGCCGCCGCGTTGCCGGTCGCGCTGAAGGAGTGGGTGATCGCCGCGTTCCCCGGCGTCGACGTGCACGAGCTGTACGGCTCGACCGAGTGCTCCATCGTCACCAACCTGCGCCCCGAGTTCGCACTGGAACGGGCCGGCAGCGTCGGGCATCCCTGGTTCTGGAACGAGATCCGGCTCAAGGACGACGACGGCAACGAGGTAGGGCCGGGTGAGCCCGGCGAGCTGTTCGCCCGCTCGCCGCTGCTGCTGGCCGGGTACCTCGACGACGAGGAGGCCACCCGGGCCGGATACGACGCCGACGGGTTCTTCTCCGTCGGCGACGTGGCCGTGCGCGACGAGGAGGGCTTCATCACCATCTTCGACCGGAAGAACGACATGATCATCGCGGGCGGGGTCAACATCTTCCCGCGTGAGATCGAGGAGGTCATCGCCCGCCACCAGCCGGTCGACGAGGTCGCCGTCATCGGCGTGCCCGACGAGGTGTACGGCGAGCGCATCGCCGCGTTCGTGGTGGGCCGCCCAGGGACGCGGATCGACGTCGGAGCCCTGGAGGGCCACGTCCGGCAGCACGTGGCGCGTTACAAGGTGCCCCGCGAGTGGCACGTCGTCGACGCGTTGCCGCGCAACCCGAGCGGCAAGATCCTCAAGCGGACGATCCGCGACGGGTACCTCGCGCGTTGTCAGAAGGAGATTGACTGATGGGGCTCAAGCAAGGCTGGACCGGGCGGTTCTTCGAGGACTTCGAAATCGGAGACGTCTACCAGCATCCGCTGGGACGCACCGTCACGGAGACCGACAACACCTGGTTCACGCTGCTGACCATGAACACCAACGAGATGCACTTCAACGCCGAGTACGCCGCACGGTCGGAGTTCGGCAAGCCGCTCGTGGTGTCGACGCTCACGGTGGCCATCGCGGTCGGGCAGAGCGTCACCGACCTGACCCAGAACGCGTTCGCGAACCTCGGCTGGGACGAGATCCGGATGACCCACCCGGTGTTCGCCGGTGACACGCTCTACAGCGAGTCACTTGTGCTGGAGAAGCGCGAGTCCGCGTCCCGCCCGCATGCCGGCATCGTCACGGTGCGCACCCGCACGCTGAACCAGCACGGCGACGAGGTCTGCTCCTTCAAGCGCACGTTCTATGTGTACCGCCGGGGCGCCGAACAGCTGGAAAACCTCTTCCCGGTGGGGAAGTCCCCACTCTCCCTCGACGGCGACAGCAAGGAAACGGCATGAGGCTCACGTACCAGCCGTGGGGGGAGACGCTAGCGGAGCTGGCCGACGCCGGGCGCCGGGCGGAACGCGCGGGCGCCGAGGTGCTGTGGGCCTCGGAGCTGCACCGGAGCGCGACCGGCACGGCCGCGGCCCTGGCCGGGGCGACGTCGACCGCACGGATCGGCACCTCGATCGTCCTGGCGTTCACCCGCAGCCCGATGATCACCGCGCTGGAGGCGCTCGACCTGGACGAGCTGTCCGGTGGCCGGTTCGTGATCGGCCTCGGCTCCGGGGTGCGCCGGCTCAACGAGCAATGGCACAACGTGCCGTTCGGCAAGCCGGTCGGTCACCTGCGCGAGACGGTCTACAACATCCGGCTGTTCTGGGACGCCTGCACCACCGGCGCCGAGATCCGCGCCGACGGCGAGTTCGAGCCGATGCACATCCGCGGTTACGAGCGGCCGTACGCCGTTCCGGAGCGGCCGATCCCGGTGTACCTGGCCGCGATGGGCCCGCTGATGACCCGGCTGGCCGGTGAGATCGGCGACGGCTGGATCAGCCACGAGCTGTGCTCACCGGGATACCTGCGGGAGCACATCCTGCCCGACCTCACGCTCGGCATCGACCGCGCGGACGGCAAGACGCGCCACGACGTCGACGTCGTCGTCTCCGCGTGCTGCTCGGTGGCCGCCGACCCCGCGCTCGCCCGCCGCCGCGCCGCCGGTGTGGTCGGCTTCTACGCCACGGTCCGCACCTACGCCGACTTCTTCGCGTTCCACGGCCTCGCCGAGGACCAGCAGGCCGTCATCGACGCGTTCCGGGCCGGTGCCGGCGCGGACCACCTCGCGGGCAGCGTCAGCGACCGGATGGTCGACGCGCTCACCATGGCCGGCACCCGCGACGACGTCGCCGCCCGGATCGCGGCCTATGACGGCATCGCCGACACCGTGAAGCTGAGCCCGCCGACCCACGGGCTGCCGGCCGTCGAGATCCGCGCGGCCCAGGACGAGATCATCGCGCTGATCGGTGAGCTGACGGGAGCGACCACGTGAGACCGCTGGAGGACCTGCGCATCATCGCGGTCGAGCAGTACGGTGCCGGGCCGTTCGGCAGCGTGCACCTGGCCGACCTCGGCGCCGAGGTCATCAAGATCGAGGACCCGCGGGCCGGCGGCGACGTCGGCAGGTACGTGCCGCCGTACGCCGAGGACGAGGACTCGCTCTTCTTCGAGACGTTCAACCGCAACAAGCGCAGCGTCTCTCTCGATCTGGCTACCGCCGCCGGGCGCGGCGTCTTCGAACAACTCGTCGCGGTCTCCGACGTCGTCTACTCCAACCTGCGCGGGGACGTGCCGGAGAAGCTGCGCATCCGGTACGACGACCTCAAGCACCTCAACCCGCGCATCGTGTGCGTGTCGCTGACCGGGTTCGGGATGACCGGGCCGCGCAAGCAGGAACCCGGCTACGACTACGTGTTGCAGGGTCTCGCCGGCTGGATGGAGCTGACCGGTGAGCCGGACGGGCCGCCCACCAAGTCCGGACTGTCACTGGTGGACTACTCGGGCGGCTTCGTGGCCGCGATCTCGCTGCTGGCCGGGGTGCACGCCGCCCGCCGCGACGGCGTCGGGATGGACTGCGACGTCAGCCTCTACGACACCGCGGTGTCGATGCTGACCTATCCCGCGACGTGGCACCTGAACGCCGGGTTCCAGCCGGTCCGCACACACCACTCGGCCCACCCGTCGCTCGTGCCGTTCCAGGCGTTCGAGGCCAAGGACGGCTGGATGGTCGTCGGCTGCGCGAAGGAGAAGTTCTGGGCCCGGCTGTGCCAGATCGTCGGCCACCCGGAGTGGGCCGAGGCCGGTTCGCCGTACGCGACCTTCGCCAGCCGGCGGGAGCAGAGCAGCGACCTGGTTCCCCGGTTGGAGGCGATCTTCCGGCAGAAGACCGTCGACGACTGGCTCGCGCAGCTCTACGCCGGGTCGATCCCGTGCGGCCCGATCAACGACGTCGGCGCGGCCCTGGCGGACGAGCACACCGCCGCCCGGAACCTCGTGGTCACCACCGACCACCCCCGCTACGGCGAGGTACGGCAGCTAGCGTCCCCGGTGCGGGTCGGCGACGAGACGCCCACCTACCGCCGGGCACCGCAGCGCAACGAGGACCTCGCACTCGTCACCGAGGAGATCCTGGGCCTGGACGCGCAGCAGGTGGTGGCGCTGCGGGCGGCCGGCGCGTTCGGCGATGCCGAGCCGGCACACGGCGCGAACACCCCCGACAGCCTCGACACCACGGCCACGTCACGATGATCGCCGAGGAGCTTGCCGAGTGGGGCACGGGCCACGTCGAAGTGCCGGCCGCGGTCCGTGCCGCAGCGCTGCGGCACCTGCTCGACGGGGTCGGAACGGCGCTGGGTGGGCTGCGCGCCAGCCCGATGACGGGCGAGCCCGGTGGGCGGTCGTCGATACCGGCCGTCGTCGTCGCCCGGGGACTGGGCGGGCCGCCGGAGGCGACGATCATCGGGTCGCGGGGCCGGGTCGGTGCGCCGGCCGCCGCGCTCGCCAACGGCACCCTCGTGCACGCACTGGACTTCGACGACACCCACGCCGGCGGCCTCGTGCACGCCACAGCCGTGGTGCTGCCGGCCGCGTTCGCCGTCGGCGAGCAGGTCGGCGCGCCCGGCCGGGCCGTGCTCGAGGCCGCCGTCGTCGGCTACGAAACCGTGTGCCGGGTCGCCGCCGCCGCGTCGCACGGCTTCCACGCCCGCGGGCTGCACGCCACGATGGTGGCCGGCGTGTTCTCCTCGGCGATCGTCGCGTCCCGGCTGCTCGGTCTCGACGCCGCGCGGACGACCGACGCGCTCGGCATCGCCGGCAGCCAGGCCGGCGGGCTCCTGGCGTTCCTGCACAGTGGAGCCTCGACGAAGCAGCTGCACCCGGGATTCGCCGGGCAGGCCGGCATCCTCGCCGCCCGGCTGGCCGTGGCCGGGGCCGGCGGCCCCGCGAACGTCCTCGACGGCCCGCACGGTGTCTACGACGCACTGGCCGCCGGCGCGGTCGACCTCGCGTCCATCACCGCCGGCCTCGGCACACGCTGGGAGACCACCCGGATCGGCATCAAGCCGTACCCGGCGTGCCAACTCTCCCACGCCGCGATCGACGCGGTCCGCGACGCGGTGCGCCGCGGCGGTGTCCGTTCCGGCGACGTCGCAGCGATCGACGTCGACGTTCACCCCGACTCGGTGCCCACGGTCTGCGACACCCGGCGGGACCTGGCGCGACCGGCGTCGCCGTACGCGGCGAAGTTCTCGCTGCCGTGGAGCATCGCCGCCGCCGTCGTCGACGGTGACCTGACCACCGCAACGTACGAGCCGGACTCGCTCGGCCGACCCGAGGTGGAACGCGTTGCCCGGCTGGTGCGTTGGCACGTTGCCCCCACCGGCGGCCCCGCGGCCGACGCGCCCGGCACCGCCCGCATCACGCTCGTCGACGGCTCGGCCGTTCCCGGCAGCGTGCCACGCAGCGCGGGCGGCCCGGACAACCCGCTGACCGACGAGCAGCTCGTCGCGAAGTTCCACGGCAACGCCGGTGGCCACACCACAGACGTCATCGACCTGCTGTCCCGTCTCGACGAGCTGGACACCATCGAACCGCTCATGGCGGCGCTGGCCGCCGCCGGTACAGGCAGGGACCACCCGTGACACCACACGCCATCAAACCGCCCTCCTTCCGCTGGTTCCCGTACGACGGCTTCACGTTCTGCCTCGGCCTCGCCGAGGGCGACGCGGCCTGGACCTCCGGCCACACCTCCGCCGCGTTCGACGAGGCCGTCGGCAGGATGACGGTCACCGGGGACATGGCGGCGCAGGCGCGCACCGCGTACGAGAAGGTGCTGACGATCCTGGCGGCCGCCGGGTTCGGGCCGCAGGACGTCACCCGAATCACCGAGAACGTGACGGTCGCCGGGCTCGCCGAGTACGAGGCGGCCGCGGCGGTCCGGCGGGAGGTCTTCGGCGACCACGAGCCCGTGCTGCGGACGGTCGTCGTCGAGCGGCTCGTGCGGCGTACCGCGCTGCTGGAGGTCGAGCTGCACGCGGTCCGCGGCGGCGGCGAGGTGCTGGCCGCCAGCGAGCCCCGGCCGGCCGGCACCTGGCAGGCCTCCACCGTGCGGGCCGGCCACGACGGTGCGGTGTACCTACCGACGATGGTCCCGGTCGACGCCACCGGCACCGTGGTCCACCCGGGTGACTTCGCCGCGCAGTACGCCTACTGCCTGGACCGGGCGGGCGACCTGCTCACGGCGGTCGGGCTGTCCCTCGACGCGGTCGTCACGACCTACGACTACTCGACGCCGGAGACCCGCGACGTGTACCGCCGGACGCACCGCGTGCGGCGGGAACGCCTCGGCGGCGCCGGCGTGTACCCGGGCGCGGGCGGCATCCTGATGAGCCGGCTGCACCACCCGGACGCGCTCGTCGCGATCGACGTCACCGCCTCCCGGCACCCCCTGGAACTGGTCAACCCCGGCTGGTCCCGCTACGACACGCTCACCTACGCCCCCGGGGTCAGGGCCGGCCGGACCCTGTACATGTCCGGGTTCGCGGCGCTGGACATGCAGACGCAGCAGGCCCTGCACCCCGACGACATCGTGGCGCAGGCCGAGGCGACGTACGGCGCGATCCTGCACCTGCTGCGCCACGCCGGCCTCGGACCGGAGCACCTGTTGGAGACGACCGAATACTGCGTCGAGTCCGCGCTGTCGGCGTACCGGGGCGTGGCCGGCGTGCGGGAACGGCTGCTCAGCCCGCCCTGGCCGGCGTCGACCGGAGCGATCTGCAAGGCCCTGCTGCGCCCCGAGTTCCTGCTCGAGGTGTTCCCGACGGCGCTGTACCCGGTATCAGCGCCACGCGGCGTGGCGGAGGTGACGGCATGAGCCTGCTGACCGACGACCTGCGTGCACTGCTGGGCACGAGGAAGGTCTACACCGCGCCGGAACCGCTCGGCGCCGCGGCCGGCCGGTACTTCGGCATGGCCGTCGGCGACGACAACCCGCTCTACTCCGACCCCGAGTTCGCCCGCGCGCAGGGCCTGCCGGGCGTGACCGCCCCACCGACGCTCATCTGCGAGACCAACCAGTACGCGAACCTCCCGATGGACAGCGACGGCTATGCCGGGCACTCCTGGCACCTCGACCTCCCCGGTACCCGCCAGGTCCGCGGCGGCAACAGCTACACGTTCCACCGCCGCGTACGCCCCGACGACGTCATCACCGCGAGCTGGGAGATCCACGACCTGACCGAGAAGCGGGCCCGCACCGGCGCGGACATGCTCGTGGTCTTCTCGCGCGCGACGTACACCAACCAGGACGGCGAACTGCTCGCCGTCAACGAGGAGACGATCATCCTGGTCGGCCTGGACGGTGCCGCATGACACCTCCGGTGCCACCGAACGTCGGGGCTGCGCTGCCCACGCTGGAGCGCACCATCACGCTCACCGACATGGTCGCCTACGCCGGCGCCACCTGGGACTGGTACCGCCTGCACTTCGACACCGAGTTCGTGGCGGCCGCGCGGGTCCCGGGCCCGGTCGTGGACGGGCAGGTGTTCGGGGCGCTCTTCGTCGAGCTGCTGCAGGACGCGCTCGGTCCGCGCTGCTTCGTGCACGAGCTGTCGTTCACGTTCCGGAACCTGATGTTCGCGGGCGAGACCGTGCGGTGCGAGGCGACAGTGGTCGAGGCCGGCGCCGACCGCGTCCGGGTCGAACTCTCCGCCACGATCCTGGCCAGCGAGTACGGCCCGCAACGGCCCGCCGCCCGCCCTGCCCACGCGACGGTCCTGCTGGGCACGGCCGACGGGCCGGGCGCGCAGTGACCGGCGTGGCGATCGTGGGCGCGGCCGAGTGCGACCTCGGCAGCACCGGGAAGTCCACGCTCACGCTTCAGACCCAGGCCGTCACCCGGGCGCTCGCCGACGCTGGGCTGACCCTCGCCGACGTCGACGGACTGGCCACCACCGGAGTGTCCCGTTTCTCCACCACACAGCTCGCCGAGTATCTCGGGCAGCAGCCCCGCTGGGTCGACTCGACGTTCGTCGGCGGGTCGGCCGCCGAGATGATGGTCGCCCGCGCCACGCAGGCCATCGAAGCCGGCCAGGCGTCCACAGTGGTCATCAGCTTCGCGTCGAACCAGCGCTCCGCGCGCTCGCGCAGTCTCGGCGGGATCGTCGAGGAGCACATCCCGGAGGCCCAGTTCGAGGCGCCGTACGGCCCGTTGTACCCGCTGTCGTACTACGCGATGGCGGCGCAGCAGTACTTCCACCGGTACGGCGGCACGCGGGAGAAGTTGGCCGAGATCGCGGTCGCCGCCAGGGAGTGGGCGCTGCTCAACCCGGCCGCGTTCCGCTACGGCGCCGGGCCGCTGACCGTCGACGACGTGCTCGCCGCGCCGATGGTCTCCAGCCCGCTGACCGTCGCCGACTGCTGCCTGGTGACCGACGGCGGCGGAGCGGTCGTGCTCACCACGCTCGACCGGGCCCGCGACCTGCGGCACCCGCCGGTACGGGTCCTCGGGTACGGCGAACGGTCGACGAACACGTCGATGACCGCTGTCGAGGACCTGACGGTCACCGGCGCGCGCGAGTCCGGCCGGGAGGCGTTCGCCCGGGCTGGCATCACACCGGCTGACGTGGACGTGCTGGAGGTGTACGACTCGTTCACCATCACGGCCGCGCTCAGCATCGAGGCACTGGGCTTCTGCGGACCGGGGGAGGTGCTCGACTTCATCTCCGACGGCCGGATCCGTCCCGGCGGTGAGTTGGCGCTGGACACCTCCGGCGGTGGCCTGTCGTACTGCCATCCCGGTCAGTACGGGGTGCTGCTGCTGGTGGAGGCGGTCCGCCAACTGCGCGGCGAGGCGGGAGCCCGGCAGGTGCCCGACGCCAGGGTGGCCGTGGCGCACGGCACCGGCGGGATCCTGTCCACGCACGCGACGGTCGTGCTGGGGGTGCGGTGATGCACGTGCCGCCACCCGACGACGTGACGGCCGGCTGGTGGGACGCCACCCGGGAGCACCGCTACACGCTGCAGACCTGCGGGTCCTGCGGGCACGTCCAGCATCCGCCGCGTGCGCTGTGCACCGCCTGCTCGTCGATGGTGGATCTCGGGTTCGTCGAGGCGTCCGGCCACGGCGTCGTGGACACGTTCACCGTGGTGCACCGGGCACCCGTGCCGGGGGCTGCCGTGCCGTACACGATCGCCCGGGTCCGGCTCACCGAGGGACCACTCGTGCTGTCCACCCTCGAAGGGCAGGACTGGCGGATCGGTGACCCGGTCCGTGTCGGTTGGCTCGACCTCGACGACGGCCGGGCGCTGCCGGTCTTCCACCGCTGACGGAGGCTACCCATGGACTTCACGCTCACCGAGGAGCAGCAGGACTTCCGCGCCCTGCTCCGCACGTTCGTCGACCGGGAGATCATCCCGGTCGCGCGGGAGTGGGAGCAGACCGGGCGGTACCCGACGGAGATCGTGCGGGGGATGGCCGAGATGGGGCTGTTCGGCATCACCGTGCCGGAACAGTACGGCGGCCTCGACCTCGACCCGGTCTCGTTCGCGCTGGTGTTCGAGGAACTCGCCCGCGGCTGGATGGGCATCGCCGGCATCCTCGGCAGCCACTCCCTGGCCTGCCGGATGATCGCCATACACGGCACCGAGGAGCAGAAGCAGGCCTACCTGCCCGATTTCGCCACCGGCGCCCGGCGGAGCGGCATCGGCCTCACCGAGCCGGACGCCGGCACCGACCTGCAGGGCATCCGCACCACCGCCCGTCTCGACGGCGACCACTACGTCGTCAACGGCACCAAAATGTGGATCACCAACGCGCGGTACGCCGACCCACTGCCGGTGCTGGTCAAGACCGACCCGCACGCCACGCCCGCGCACACCGGCATGAGCGTGCTGCTCGTCGACGCGACGCTGGACGGCTTCCAGGTCCTGCGGGACATCCCGAAGCTCGGCTACAAGGGCACCGAGTCCTGCGAGATCCTCCTCGACAACGTGCGGGTACCGAAGGACCGGTTGCTCGGTGGCGTCGAGGGCGTCGGCCTCAAGCAGGCGTTGTCCGCCCTGGAGTGGGGCCGGGTCAACATCGCCGCGCGGTCGGTCGGCATCGCGCAGCGCGCCCACGACGAGGCGCTGGCGTACGCCCAGCAGCGCAAGGCGTTCGGCAAGCACATCGCCGAGTTCCAGGCGATCCAGCTCAAGCTCGCCACCATCGCGATCCAGCTCCAGGCCGCCCGCCTGATGGCGTACTGGGCGGCCGACGCGGTCCGGCGCGGTCGCGCCGACGGGCAGACCGGGATGGCCAAGGTGTTCTGCTCGGAGGTGGCCCTCGAGGCCGCGATCGACGCGATGAAGGTGCACGGCGGCTACGGCTACTCCACCGAGTTCGAGGTCGAGCGCCTCTACCGGGACTCGATCCTGATGAGCATCGGCGAGGGCACGAACGACATCCTGCGGACCGTCGTCGCGAAGGCGCTCGTACGCGGCGACCTGACGGTCTGACACTCCCACCAGGGCGTTCGTCGTGCCCGGCCGACGACCGCCGAGGCGCGGAGCGGCGGTATGGGGGTCGTGGCGGAGTGGGCCCGGTGGCCCACTCCGGGCGGGAGGATCGGTGACGGACCTTCCGCAGTGGGCCACCGGGCGTGCTCAGCGGGACGCGGCAACGTCGACCAGGATCTTCGTCAGCTCCTCCGGGGTGTCACGCATGAGATTGTGTCCACCGGCGAGAGCATGGGTGGTCCAGCCTGGCTCCGCGCGGAGCTTCTGGTAGATCGTGGTGAACGGGGACTGGTCGGCCCACCCGGCGGCGTAGACGTAGTCCCGGCGGCGGATTTGTCCCGGGTCGCCGGTGAGTCGGAGTGGCTGGAGCACCGAGGCGATCGGGTGCGACGTCGCCCGAGCGTCGAAGAACGGCAGTGATCGGGATGCGCAGCCAGTCTCGTCCACCTCCAGATACCACCTCCGCTCCTGGTCGGACACCAGTGACCAGCAAGAGTCGCCGTCGGCGGGTACCACGGCGTCCAGGTAAACCAGCGAGTCGATCCGGTCCGGTGCCCGGTCGGCGGCGCCCGTGATGACCATCCCGCCGTAGCTGTGCCCGACCAGCACCGTGTCGTGTAGGTTCTCGCCTTCGAGGAGGGCGACAACGTCCTGGATGTGCGTGTCGAGGTTGACCGTGCCGTGCAGCAGGTGGCTGCGTTCACTCACGCCGGTCAACGTCAGCGGGTGGACGGTGTGTCCCAGGTCGCGCAGCCGCCGGGTGACGTGCTCGAAGCACCAGCCACCGTGGCACATCCCTGGGATGAGTAGGAAGTTTGACATCGGGCTTGCTCCTTCGGTTGATTCTGAGGATGGCGTCCACTGTGGTAAGTCGTCCGAGGAGGGCGCTCAACGCTGCGGCGGCGCACAGGACAGCGGTCCACCCGAGTGTGGCCGCGGTGGAGGTGTGGTCGGCGACCAGACCGGCGAGCCACGGACCAGCGGTCTGACCGGCGGCGAACACGGCGGTGAAGACGGCGAGCGTGGCGGTCCAGTCAGCGGTCGGAGTGTGAGCCCTGATGAGGGCGGTGACCGCGGCCGGCACGCCCATGAAGGTCCCCCCATAAATGAGCGCGGAGGCCAGGACGACCGGTGTCGCGGATGACGTCAACGCCAGTGCCGCTCCGCCGCTCAGGACGGTCAGCAGGATGGCCAGGGCGCGGGTGCCGGGCCACCTGGCGATCGGGCGAGTCCAGACGGCGGGTGCCGCCGCCACTGCCGTTCCGAGCACCGACCAGGTGAGCATCACCTGCAACACGGAGCTGTGCCGTTCGACCAGATAGGCGGAGAGAAAGGTGATGTAGGTGATGTAGCCGGCGGCGAACAGCAGGTAAGCCAGGGCCGCGGGCAGGAGTGGCCGAAGCCGGGCGCGGCCGACCTCAAGCCGCCGGGCACCGTCGCAACTGACCACGGTCCAGCTCACCCCGGTCGCTACGGCGGCGGCAGCACCGAGAGTCACCCAGGCGAGCCGCCAGTGCACGCCGAGCAGGGGTATGGCCAAGCCACTGACCACGATGCCCAGCCCAGCGCCGGCGAAGTAGACGGTGAGGGGAGTAGCCGAGGCGGCGTCTGCGGCGAGGCGGGACGCGATCACACTGCCTGCGACGAACACCACCGCTCCGGCCGCGCCGGACAGCGTTCGGAGAACCAACAGCACAAGGTAATCGCCGCTGACCGCGGTCGCCACCAGCGACGCGGCGGTCAGCACCATGCCAGCGCGGAACGCGGTGGCGGCACCGACTCGGCGTACCAGCCCGTTCGTGAGCAGCGCGCCCAGCAGGTAGCCGAGCCCGTTCGCTGTCCCCATTCCGCCGGCAGCGGCCAGCGTCCAGTTCAGGTCGTCGCGCATGGCCGGCAGCAGCATCCCGTAGGCGAAGCGTGCCAAGCCGAGCGCGGCGGCGGTGCCCAGGGCCAGCCGTGCGGCGCGCCACACACTCGCGGGCGCGGTCGACGTCATGACCCCCCAATCATCGAACCGATCGGTACGAACTCGGCGATGGTAGCAGTAGAAGGAACCGGTCGGTACCATCTCTGTTATGCCAGTTCCCAAAGGTTCGACGATCGACCCGGAGCGCACCCGCGCCGGCATCATCGAGGCCGCCGCCCCACTGCTGTACGAGCGGGGCCTCGACGGCATCGGCGTCGCCGAACTGTGCGCCAGGATCGGCGTGTCGAAGGAAACCCTCTACCGATACTTCGGCACCAAGGACGGTCTCATCCAGGCGGTGCTGGAGGCCCGCAGCGAGCGGGTGACGGCCTGGATCGCCGGAGCCGCAGCCGCAGCCGGGGACGATCCCCGCGAGCAGCTCGCCGCCGTCTTCGACGAACTTCAACGGTGGTACGAGGAACCCACCTTCCGTGGCTGCGCGATGCAGAACGCGGCCGCTCAACACCAGGTCGAGGCGGTACGGACGGTCACCGCCCGCCATCTGGACCGCCGCCTCGGCCTGCTGACCGCGATCGCTGAGCGCGCTGGCGCAGCCGACCCGGACGCTCTCGGGCGACAATTGCTCCTGTTGGTCGAGGGCGCAACCCTGATCGCCGCCCACCACGACCGGACCGGTGCTGGCCACCACGCCAAGCAGGCCGCCCTCGCACTGCTGCCCGCCAACCGGCCGAGCCGGGCCGCCCGGGCCACGCCCGACGCAAAGCCAAATGACGTTGAAGTATCAGCGGATTAATTATCGCCGACCGACTTGACAGTCAGTGCAATGGCAATGTTGATTACCACAATTACTGCGAACGAAGTAGCGAGCGCACGATTTCCAAGCGCATGCAGGGCCAGCGTGGCCGAACCGAATACGAGCGCTTTTACCACGAGCACACCAATGAGTGGCAATGCAATTGTCGCCTTGGGTGAAGCAAACAGCCCCCATGTGATCGCCGCCAACAGGGGCGCTCCGACGGCGAGCGCGACCTTGACCGGGACGGCCGAGTCAGTCTTGAGGCCCCAGTAGCCGAGAACGGCCAGTGCTGCAAGTTCAAGAAGAAAGGCCAGCAGGTCGTTGACATGTCGCAGGAAGTTCATCCCAATTCCTCGTTCAAAGTCGATTGTCGCAGGCTTCAGGAGCCAAGAACGGGTGACCTGGCGCGCCTTTCTTGTCTCCGATGTCCGCCCGGCCACACAGGGCAACACAAGCTATCCAGCACGTTGTTCAGGTCGGCGTTGAAACATAGGTCAGGAATACGCAAGCCCAGGGCCCCGGGTGCGCCTCCACGTATGCGCCACGGGCAGAAGTACCTACGGTCGACGTCTCCCTGAGGGGAGACCGGCCGCGTCGCGTCGAGGGCGGGACTTCTTGGCCGTGGCAGCGGGCGGCGTGTCGAAAACTCAGGAACCAACGACCCGGGTCAACGTCGCCAGCAGGCGCTCGAGCTCCCTGCGGTCGGCGTCGGGCAGCTCGCGGAGAATGGCCGCCTCGTTGGCCAGGTGCTGCTCGATGAGGCGGTCGGTCAACGCCGCGCCGGCCGGGGTCAGCCCCACCACTCTGCCCCGAGCGTCGCTGTCGGAGACCGAACGCGACACGAGGCCCCGGGCGATGAGCCGGTCGACTCGCTTGGTCACCGCCCCGGTGGTGACGAGCATCCGTTGGCTCAACTGCCCGGCCGTGAGTGTGTACGGCGGGCCTTCCCGGCGCAGAGCCGCCAGCACGTCGAACTCGCCGTTTCCCAGATCCGCCTCGGCGAACGGCGGCCGTAGGGCCGCGTCGAGCACTTCGGCCAGCCGCTGGATCCGCCCGATGATCAGCAATGGGTCGGGGTCGAGCTCGGGACGTTCACGACGCCACTGGGCGACGATGCTGCCGACGCGGTCCTCATTCATGCTTGCATCTTACCTTCCATGGAAGGTAATTTCCTTCCGTGGAAGGTAAATTTGATCGTACGTCGGTCCCGGTGGTCACGGCCTACGTGGACCCGTCCTGCCCGTTCGCCTGGATCACCTCCCGATGGCTCATGGAAGTGGGGAGGCTGCGTCCGATCGACCTGCGGTTCGAGGTGATGAGCCTTTCGGTCCTCAACGAAGACCGCGAGCTGGAGCCCTGGTACCGCGCCTTCAACGACCGCGCGTGGGGGCCGGCGCGGGTGTGCGTGGCAGCGGCGGTGCACCACAGCCCGGCGGCCCTCGCCCGCCTCTACCCGGCGCTCGGCCGCCGCATCCACGACGAGGGCGACAAGGACTTCGCCGCCGTCGTCCCGGCGGCCCTGGCCGAGGCAGGCCTGCCCGCCGACCTCGCCGACGCCGCCCACCGCAGCGACCTCGACCCGCAGATGCGCGCCGGCACCGCCAAGGCCCGGCAACTCGTCGGCGAGGACCTCGGTACCCCGACCGTCGTGATCGACGGCGTCGCCTTCTTCGGCCCCGTGCTGACCTCCATCCCCCGCGGCGAGGAGGCCCTGCGGGTCTTCGACGGCGCCCGCATGCTCGCCGGCTGCCGGGCCTTCTCCGAACTCAAGCGGGCCCGCTCCGATGGCCTCAGCTTCGCCTAGCCCGGCCGCGCTCACCGCGGCCCCTCACCGGCGGCCAACCACCACCCTCATCCGGGCACAGCTCGTCACCGCCGTGGGCGACGGCTGCTTCTACGTGATCTTCGTCGTCTACCTGGTGCAGGTCGGCCACCTGAGACCGGCGCAGGTCGGCGGCCTCCTGACCGTCGCGTGGGGGGCCGGCTTCCTCCTCACCCATCCCCTCGGAGCCTTGGGCGACAGGATCGGACTGCGACGGGTGACCATCCTGCTGTCGGCGGCCACCGCAGCCGCCCTGCTGACATTGGCGTCGGCACCGACACCCTGGTTGGTCTCGTCCGCCTGCGTCGCGTACGCGATCGCCCAGAGCGGGGCCGGCGCGACCCGGCAGGCCCTGCTGGTCTCCCTGGTGCCGTCCACCGAACTGGTCGCGGTGCGAGCAGGTATCCAGACCGCGGTCAACGCCGGGATCGGGCTAGGCGCCACTGCCGGAGGGCTGGCGCTCCTCGCTGGTACCCCCACCGTCTACCGCGCCGCCCTGGTCGGTGACGCGGCGCTCTTTGCCGTGAGCGCGATCATGCTCACCCGGCTGCCGCCCGTCGCACGGGCCCCCGTACGGACGGGCCACGGATGGGACGCCCCGCGGGACACCCGCTACGTCGTGGTAGCAGCGCTCAACGCGGTGCTGTACCTGTACATGCCGATGCTCAGCGTGTTGCTGCCCCTCTACCTGACCAGCCGCACGGCGGCGCCGTCCTGGATCGTGGCGGCGGTCTTCGTCGTCAACACCCTCGGCGTCCTCGGCTGGCAGCGCCGGACGGCCCGACGCGTGACCACCCTGGCCGAGGCGACCCGGGCGATCCGCCTCGCCGGCCTCGCGCTCTGCGTAGCCTGCGTGCTCTTCTCGACGGCGACCGCCACCACCGACCCTGCCGTCACCACGGGTCTCCTCCTCGCCGCCGTGGCTGTGCAGGTGGCCGGCGAGCTGCGACTGGCCGCCGGTTCGTGGTGCGTCGGATTCGCGTTGGCCGATCCAACCCGCCCCGGGCAGTGGCAGGGCGTGTACTCCAGCGGCGTCCCGCTGGCCCGTGCCGTCGGGCCGGCCGCCCTGACCGCGCTGGTTATGGTCTGGTCCGGTCCGGGGTGGCTCGTTCTCGGGCTCGTCTTCCTGGCCACCGGGCTCACCACGACTCTCGCCGTCACCTGGGCCGCGCACCGCCGGCCCTTCCAGACACTCGACCCGGAAGCCACATGACCACTTCGACACCGACCCTTCAGGAGAAGGCCCGGCGGCTGCGTACGCTGCATGATGAGTCGAGGATCCTGGTGCTTGGTATCGAAATCGCGTACCACGGGAAGGTCGTCGGCGTCGGCTGACCGATGAAGATCATCTAGGTGTCCATGGCCGCAACGAAGATCGTCGCGTAGGCGACAGTCTGTCGCATGTTCCGGTACGCGTTGTCCTGCAAGCGGGAACCGACGTGCGGTAGGCCTCCATCGCGGCAGCCATACCTGGGCGCCAGGTGTGCCAACATGCCCTATCGAGGACGCCGACGGTGAGGTCCATCCACGTTCACACCGAAGAGGTCCGGTGGTCCGCCCACTCGCCGGTCCACACTGCGAGGTCGTGTACCCAGGTTTCGGTGCTCTGCCTGGACTTGGCGGCCCACTTCGTTGCGTTCCTTGACGCGAAGCCGTCCAGGACCTGACGGTCAGTCGCTGTCCATGCGGGAAGCTGGATGAGCCACTGTTCTGCCTGTTCGGCGCTGTGACCGCTGCCGATCAACCATGGAACGAGCAACGCGAGTTCGACCCATGCCGCGGCCTTGGTTGCCCACGCCCAGTCCACGATCCGTAGGCCGAATGGCGTCACGATCAGGTTGGCCGGGTTGAGGTCGGAATGGATGAGTGTTTCGCCGTCCATCGCGGGGTGCGTGAATCCGAGCCGGGCTGCTGGGGTGAACCACGTCTTGCCGGGCGCCGGCGTCTCTTGAAGTGCTGTCAGTGTGGCTAGGAGCAGATCGAGGTCCGGGCTGCCGGGGGACAGGTCGGGGTGGGGGCCGGCAAGGTGCTCGGTCCCCACCACCAGCCAGCCATCGGATTCGAAATGCCACAGGACTGCGGGCGGGTGCCGGTCGATGGTCCGGGTTGCCGCCAGTTCGTAGCGCAGCGACCGCACGCTCAACTCACCGGAGGCCGCCTTGACGAAGACCTGTCCGGCCGGTCCGGTGACTGTCGAGGCGATCTCAGCATGGTCGCCGCCGGGCGCCGGGACGACGTCGAAGGTTCCGCCGACCCGTTCGGCGATGCCTGCCGTGACACTCTCCGGCAGGGTGGTCCAGTCGCTACGCATCGGTCTCCTCCCCTGCCGCATGGCGAGGTCCGGCGAACAGCGGGACTCGACCTCGGCACTCGGGCACCTATCGCTTGACTTCAACCGGACTTCAGTTTGAAGACTCCACTGCATGACGAGTTTCGTCCTCGACGAGGCGTACGAACGGGTGCGCCACACTGGTCCGGAGCGCAACGGTTGGCTGTCCAACCACGCCCCGATGGCGGTCGAGGCCCTGGCCTACCGCGGCCACGAGCAGGCAGTGCACCGATGGATTGATGGTTACGCGGACAGGCTGGAAGAGCGGCCACGTGGTATTCGGCCCATCCCAGGTGACGAGTGGCGCGACCCGCTCGGCGACCCGGTTCGTACCGGAGACTGGCTGAACTATTTCGACCGCGAGTTGGCCGGCGAACCCTGGCGGGAGGTGTTGGTCCGGTGGTGGCCGCGCCTGCTACCTGGCATAGCCGCCGGCGCGACCCACGGCGTCATCCGGGTCGGCCACGCCGTACGTGCGTTGCTCGACGAGGAGACCCAGCCGCGCGTCGCCGAACTCGGTCAGGGGCTGGCCTACTGGGCCGCCCGGTGGCAGCCCCTCGCGCCACCTGGCGCCGGGCCGTACCCGACAACCGACGCCCGGTCCGCGCTCGACGCGGTGCCCCGCGTACCCGACCAGCGGTCCGGCATTCGAGCCCGCCTCGCCCAACTGGCCGACCTGAGCCGGTGGCCTTCCGCAGCCGGCGCGGTGCCCGGAAACAACACGGACGACGTGCCGACACGGCTCGCGGGGATCGTCGACGCCGCGGTGGTCCGGCACGGCACCCACGGGTACGCGAGCCCTGTCATGCTCGTCCACGCCGCGACCGCGCCGAACGCGGTCCTGCGTGCGTTGCCGGCTCTACCGCAGGCGCTCTGGGTGCCGAGCCTCGCCGCCGCCTGGGCGGCAACAGCTGCCGTTGCCGCCGCCTACGCCCCGGCCGAGGCGCGGCCCGCCCCGTCCGCTGGCACCAACCTGAGCCTCGATGAGGTCATGCGCCGCGCAACAGACAGCGGAGACGCGCACGCGATCAAGTTCATTGATGCCGTGAGCGACACGTACACCCGATCCGGAGATTCCGCGCTGCTCGCCATCGCCGCGCAATCCGTCGAGCAGATCGCCGCCGACTAGTGCCGTCAGTCAGGCAGGTCGGAGATCCGGGTCGAAAGTTTGCGCAGCACCTCGAGCTCGTCGGGGCTTAGATGATCGAGGAAGCGCGCGCGTACGGAAACGACATGGTGTGGGGCAGCTTCATCCAGCACCCTGAAGCCGTCGTCGGTCAGGTGCAGGATGCAGCCCCGCGCGTCCTGTAGGTCGGGCTCCTTGTCGATGAGACCGCGCGCCTCCATTCGGGTCGCGTGGTGGGACAGTCGGCTGCGCGACCACTCCATCTTGTGGGCGAGGTCCTTGAGCGCCCACCGGCGGTTCGGCTTCTCCGACAGCGTGCTCAGCACCTCGTAGTCGGCCGGCGACAGCCCTGAGTCGCGGGCCAGGTCCCGGTTGAGCCGCGCCGGCAGCGTCGTCAGCAGGCGCCGGAAAGCGCGCCAGGCGTGTTCCTCGTCCTCGCTCAACCAGGCAGTGTCCACGCGGTCACACTACATCTCGTTGACACGTCATCGAAAGCTCGGTTATGTTCGTTGACATGTCATTGAAAGCGCAGACTGCCCAACTGAACGTCCTGGTCATCGTCGCGAGCACCCGCCCCGGACGGCTGGGACCAGCAATCGCCGACTGGTTCGTCCAGGCGACCCTCCCGACAGCCGCAGCGGCCCGGATCGCTCTCGACGTCGCGGACCTGGCCGACATCGGGCTGCCGCTGCTCGACGAGCCCGAGCATCCCTCCAGCGGCATCTACGTCCACGAGCACACTCGCGCGTGGAGCCAGCGGGTTGCCGCAGCTGACGCATTCGTGGTGGTGACACCCGAGTACAACTACGGCATGCCAGCGGTGTTGAAGAACGCTCTGGACTTCCTCTACCACGAGTGGGCGTGGAAGCCGGTGGGATTCGTCAGCTACGGCAACACCTCGGCCGGCACCCGCTCGGTGCAGATGACGAAGCAGGTCGTCACCACCTTGAAGATGATGCCCATCGGTGCCACCGTCGCCCTCCGCATCGCCGACAGCACCCAGGACGGGCAGGTTCTCCGTTCCGCGGGACTCGACGACACGGCTCGCAGGATGCTGCTTGAGTTGACCCGGGTGGCCTCAGCGATGCGGCCCCTGCGCACCGAACCGGACAGTGACGTCACCAACGTGCCCGGCCCGGTCGAAGGACTACGGCTGACCATCGTCCAGCCGGACGACCTCGCCGAGCTGCTCGTCCTCCAGCGGTGCTGCTGGGTGCAGGAGGCCCTCGCGAACGACACGCTCGACCTGTCGCCGCTCCGGGAAACCCTCGACGAACTGCGCGAATCGACGTCGACATGGCAGCTGTGGTGCGTACGTCGACACGGACGCCTCGTCGCGGCGGTCCGAGCCCAGGCACGCGGCCGTGGGTGGTTGATCGGTCGCCTCATGGTGGCTCCCGACCAGGCCGGAAACGGCATCGGCTCCTGGCTTCTCTCATACGCCGAACAGCAGGCCCCCGAGGAAACCACGCACTACGAGCTGTTCACCGGCCACCGCAGCACGAGCAACATCAAGATGTACGAACGCGCCGGCTACGCCCTCACCTACGCTGACGACACCCCGGATGGCAGCGTCCACCTCATCAAACAGAGGCAACCGACCGCCTGACCCAAATCGCCGGTTGTCAGCGGTTACCTCGGCGCGCAGGGCCGCCATACAGGTGGACGCGGTTGTCGACATCGTGGTCCGGTTCGCCATGCAGGAAGCGATCGTGTGCGACACGGCCGTTGCTGACACGAACCACCCAGTCCTCGTAGTACCAGCTGGGGTCGCACGCGCACTGGGTGAACCGGAACCGGAAATTGGCTCGATACCGGCCGACCTGTCCGTGGGCGAGGGTGAACAGGCGGGCCGACACTCCCGGTGGGGGGAACGCCGCCGCGCCGGGCAGGCGCTCGACGGTCACCGCCGGGCCGTCGGAGGTGAGCCACAGATTGAGGTTGCGGGCGATGCTCACGTCACCGGTCAGTACGTCGCTACGACGTACGTAGCCGCCGGCCTCATCGGCCAGGACGTCGTGGACTACGACGTCGCCTTCTGGGAGTGGCGCCGAGAGTGCCAGTGGGCGGTTGAGCCCTCGACGGGCGTTGGCCTGTGGAGCGCCCCGCCCTGCCGCGCTCCATCGCACGCGTACCCGCTGAATGACGATCACGCCCAAACCATGACCCACTGAACACACGTCTCGCCAACCGGTATCCGCTCATGCCGCTGCGCTGCGGCACTCGGCGAGCAGACGAGGTGATGTCCCACTGTGCTGTTCCCTTGCCGGCAGTGAATGATCAGCCCGACCCGAACCGTAAGAGCTGAACTATCGCAGGGAGATCCCGCGTCGTGGAGACGGCGGCGAACCCGGCCGAGGGCTGGGCACGGCGCGGATAGATGATGGTGTTGCTGCCGGTGCTCGTGGGCGGAGCCTGTGGCGCTTGACGTAATCGCGGCCAGACAGATAGGGGTCGGGAGTGCCGATCGATCTGCAGGAAGTGCGGGTGTGGCGACTGGGTGTCGCGTTGAGGATCTTCAGCGGCCTGCTGTTGGGTGTTGTAGCCGTTGGGGTGCTGGTGTTCTCCGCCTACCAGGCTTCTGCACCCGACGGCGATCTGCGTCCGGTGCTCGCCATCGCCGTGCCTTACGGCCTCCTGGGATTCGTGTTGTGGCGGAACATATTCCATCCTCGACTGTCCGCAGGTCCCGAAGGACTGATCCTGCACAGCCAGTGGCGTACGTTCCACGTGCCGTGGTCAGCCGTTGTGCGGTGCGACCCGGGCTATCACGGAATCGCCATCACCTGCGCCGACGGCAGTCGGGTAATGGCTCCCGCCCCGCAGAAGTCGAACCTGAGCCGCTGGCTCGGACGTGCGACCCGGGCGGACGACGTCGCTGACTACCTCGAACAGCGCGCCCGAGAACACCAACGGCAGTCGAGGCGAGTGGCGTCCCGGGTGAGTGACGACGGACCGGGCAACAACACGTGACAGACCCTTTAGGGCGGAACGGGTGTGTCGTACCTCCGGTGTTCCTCCTCACCTGATCGATCGAGGCGACCGGACCGCAGATGTGCTTCGGTGTGCTCGTGACTCGCACAAGGCTGGTTAGATGGGTGACCCCCGAAAGGGCGGAGTCGGTTCTGCTCATGGTCGCCGGGCTGGCTGGCTGGCTGGTGTGGAAAGCCGGTGCACCCATGTGGGCGGGCCTGGTCCTGTCACTCGGCGTCGCCCTGTTGGTCCGATGGATGCGGCAACGAGGACACATCGAACGCGCTCTCGTCCGATGGCTCCACCGTCACGAGGAGCCATCTGGGGTATAGATCAACACGGTGCCCGATCTGACAGCTCAGCTGGATCAGGAGCGGCTCGCCCGCTCTATCCGGTTCGGGCGGACCCGGACGCAACTCTTCTGTCGGCCGGATCGTTGGTGCGACAAGGGGAGGACGGGGGCGGACGATGGCGGCGGAACGCGGCGCCGCACTGCTGCGCCCTCCGACGAGTTCGGGCCGCGCGACCTTCCTCGAACTCTTCTTCGATCTGGCCTTCGTAGTGGCCCTCACCCGGGTCTCGCAACGATTCGCCGGCCTGAGCGATGACACCGGTTGGGCCCTCGTCGAGGGGTTCGGTCGTACGCTGCTGCTCTTCTTGGCCCTCTGGCTGATCTGGTCGCACACAGCCTGGATCACCAGTCGCTACGAACCAGAGCAACCGATCATCCAGGCCGTCGTGGTCGGCACCATGTTCGCCGGCCTGGTCATGGCGGTGGCGTTGCCCCGGGCCATGGAGGAACGGGCGCTGCCGTTCGCGGTCGCGTACCTGATGGTGATGGTGGTGCGGCCGCTGGTGATCGCGGCCGCGCTGCGTGGCCATCCGCGACGACTGGTGCCGTTTCGGCTTGCCGTGTGGGCTTCGGCGAGTGCGCCACTGTGGCTGGCCGGCGCATTCGGGCCGGATCGACTTCGCCTGCCGCTGTGGGCTGCCGCCCTTACTGTCGACTACGTCGCCTGGGCCCTGGGTTGGCCGTTGCCGTGGCTCGGGGCCTCAGAGGTGGGCCGCTGGCGGATCGCCGGCACGCATCTCGCCGACCGTTACCAGCAGATGTTTCTCATCGCACTCGGTGAGTCGATTCTGGTCATCGGCGTGGTCTTCAGCGGGACGGACTACTCCGCGGTGCGGGCGGCCGCCTTCGCGGTCGCGTTCGCCATCAGCGCGCTGATCTGGCGGATCTACTTCCACCGCGCCGGCTTGCTGTTGGCCGAGGCGTTGGAACGGTCGGCCATGCCCGGCCGGCTGGGCGCGTCGTCGGAACGGACGCATCTGCTGATCGTGTTCAGCGTGCTCGTCACCTCGGTCGGCTACGAGCTGGTGATCCACAATCCGTTCGGGTCGCCGCGTCCCGGTTGGCTTCTGTTCGTGGTGGGCGGTCCGATGCTCTTCCTTGTCGCCCGTATGCGGCTGGAGTACGAGATCTTTGGCCGGGTTTCGCCTTCCCGGGTGACCGGAGTGCTGGCCCTGCTGCTGTTCACGCCGGCATTGGCCCGCTGGGCACCGATGGTCGGGTTGAGCGTGGTGGCCGCAGTGCTGGTCCTGGTGGCGCTACTCGACAGCCTGCGGAGCCGGGGCCGACCACTGGAGGGTTCCGCCTCGCCGATCGGGCGAGAGGCATCCGGCGAGCGTGACTCCGAGGCGTGACCGCGCGACTTTGCGCGCCAATCAGGCGTACTAAGGCGCCGACTCGGCCGACTGGCGCTCGGTATTGATCCGGAGCAGTCCTTCGACCCCGCTGAGGAAGGTCTCGGACACCAACGCGGGGTCGAAAAGGCACCCGGCCGCCATGGCGCCGTCGCGAAGCATGACGAAGTGGCGTGCGGCGGCATCCGCCGTTTCCTCGTGGACCTGCGCCATCTGCGTGGTGAGCGTGTCCAGGAACCATTGCCGGTGGGCGATGATCTCCTGGTGCACGGGATGGTCGGTGTCGGGATACTCGGCCGCTGCGTTCAGGAAGGCGCATCCGCGGAACCCGGGGGACTGGATGTTTCCAGCGATGGAGCCAGCAACGGCCAGGAGGCGGTCGACCGGCGTGGAGTCGGCGGCGATGGCCGCCTCGACCGTGCCGCGCTCCATGCGGTGGATCTCCCGCAGGTACGCCAGAATGAGGTCGTCCTTGCTGGGGAAGTGCCGGTAAAAGGTGGCCCGGGTCACTTTCGCCTCAGCAATGATCCGGTCAACGCCCACGGCGTGGATGCCCTCGGCGTAGAAGATCCTGGTTGCCGTGGTGAGGAGCCGGAGCCGCGCCTCAGAAGGCCGCGTGCCAGGTTCGGTGCGGAGCATCCCACCATCTTAGCGATAGAACGTTCGGTCTGACTCTGCGCGCGGCCGAAGGCTTGTGGTGGCGGCCCCTCGGCGGATTAGTGGGTAGAACGGTCTGTCTTGACAGACAGGCGGGGGCTCGTCATGCTTGAGGCACGACAGAACGTTCGTTCTCGTCAAGCCTTCACCGAAAGGGTCACCGTGACCGCCACTGCTGCCTCCCCCGGTATCTCCCAGCCCGCCTCCGCCTTGCGGCGGCTGTACTTCACCCGCTTCGCGTTCGCCATCGTGTGGGCACTCGTGACTATCGCCACCGCCAAGGAGATCGGCCCGCTCACGGTGGCACTCTTCGTGCTCTACCCGCTGTTCGACGTGGGCGCCGCCATCTACGACCTTCGTTCGACGCGGCTCGCCGGCTCGCCGGCCCTGCTGTACGTGAACATCGCGGTCAGCCTGATAACCGCCGTCGGCGTGGGCGTCGCCAGCGCGTCCGGCATCCCCGCCGTTCTGCGGGTGTGGGGCGCCTGGGCGATCGTGGCCGGACTGGTCCAGTTGATTGTGGGTGTCACTCGTCGGAAGATGGGTGGCCAGTGGCCGATGATCATCAGTGGCGGTATCTCGGTTCTGGCTGGTGGGTCCTTCATCGCCGGTGCGTCCGCGGCTGACCCGTCGCTGACCAACGCGGCTGGCTACGCCATCCCCGGTGCCATCTTCTTCCTCATCGCGGCCGTCCGTCTCGGCCGTGCCGGCAGGAGCAACTGACATGACCGCCTTCGAGTACGACGTCGTCGTGATCGGTGCCGGTCCGGTTGGGGAGAACGTCGCTGACCGGGTCGTGCAGGGCGGCCTGACCGCCGCCATCGTCGAGCGGGAGTTGGTCGGCGGGGAGTGCTCGTACTGGGCCTGCATGCCGACCAAGGCGTTGCTGCGTAGCGCGTCCGCGTTGCGGGCGGCTCGCCAACTGCCGGGAGCGCGGGAAGCGGTGACGGGACACCTGGACGCCGCGGCGGTGCTCGGACGCCGGGACTCCTTCGCGTCGCAGTGGAAGGACGACGGGCAGGTGTCCTGGCTTGAGTCGGCGGGGATCGCGCTGCACCGCGGGCAGGGGCGAATCCGTTCGGCCCGGGTCGTCCAGGTGACTGGGGTTGACGGCGTGACGGTCACGCTGACCGCGCGGCACGCGGTGGTCGTCGCGACCGGGAGTAGCGCTCTGCTGCCGGATATTCCAGGCCTGCGGGAGGCGGCGCCGTGGTCCAGTCGCGAGGCCGCCTCGGCCGCCTCGGTGCCCCGCCGGCTCGCGATCATCGGTGGTGGCGTGGTGGCGGCCGAGATGGCGACCGCGTTCGGCGCTCTGGGATCTTCGGTGACGGTGCTGGCCCGTGACGGTGTGCTGCCGTCGGCAGAGCCGTTTGCGGGGGAGTTGGTCACGGAGTCGTTGCGCGAGGCCGGTGCGTCGGTACGCCTCGGCGCGAATGCCGTCTCCGTCAGCCGCGGCGACAGCGGAACCGTCCACGTCGACACGGCCGACGGTGAGCAGGTTGAAGCCGACGAGGTACTGGTGGCAGTCGGTCGTATCCCGAACACCCAGGACATCGGACTGGAGAACGTTGGGCTAGCGCCGGGTGTCTGGCTGGCGGTCGACGACACGCTGCGCGTCGTCGGCGGCGGGGGATGGTTGTACGCCGCCGGTGATGTGAACCGGCGAGTGCTGCTGACCCATCAGGGCAAGTATCAGGCGCGCGCGGCGGGCGACGTGATCGTGGCCCGGGCGAGGGGTGAGAAGGTCGAGGACGGTCAGTGGGGCCGCCATGCCGTGACGGCTGATGAGCGTGCGGTGCCGCAGGTGATCTTCACCGACCCGGAGGTCGCGTCGGTCGGGCTGACCGCAGCTGCGGCCGCGGCGGCCGGGCTGCGGATCCGGGTCGTGGATTACGACCTGGGCTCTGTCGCCGGATCGTCCCTGCACGCCGATGGCTACAAGGGGCACGCCCGAATGGTCATCGACGAGGATCGAAAGGTGATCATCGGCTTCACCCTCGCCGGCCCGGACGTCGCGGAACTGATCCATGCCGCGACCATCGCCGTCGTCGGCGAGGTTCCGCTGGACCGGCTGTGGCACGCGGTTCCGGCATACCCGACCGTCAGCGAGGTCTGGCTACGGCTGCTGGAGACATACGGCCGGTGACGGTGCAACCAGGCGCTCGCCCCGCGTCGTCGAGTTGTACAGCTGGCATTCCAGATCTCGCTGACAGAGGTCTGAATCGCCTTGAATACTGGGTGCTGCACCGTTCCCACAGCCGAAACTGCGCGCCGGTACGACGAAATTCCCTGCGGTTTTCGCCGCCGACGTCGACCCCGACACCGCTGAGCTGATGGCGGTGACGCAGCGGCCGCCCACCGAGGCCGCCCAGACGGAGAGCGTGACCAGGGCCGCCTGGAAGACGATCCGGTCCTGGACCCTGATCACCACCCAGGACATGGGGATTCCGCCGGACCTCCAGCGCTTCCTGGCCAAGCGGGCCGGCTCCACGACGGTTGAGATTGAGGCGTCCCACGCCGTGGCGGTCTCTCAACCCGGCCCGGTCGCAGACCTCATCGACACCGCCGCCCGCGCCACCACGCGCTAGGTGTTCGTTCCGACTGGTCGGACTGCGCTGGCCGTGCCTGCTGGGAGCAACAGGGTACGTTGGCGCGGTGGGCACTCTTTGGACCCTGGGCTGTGACGCCGACGATCCCCAGCGGATTGCTGCTTTCTGGGCGTTGGCCCTCGGCTATGTCAATGAACCCGGCTTTGACGAGCCCGACAACGCGTCCATCGTCGACCCGGACGGCCGGGGCCCCGCCATTGCGTTTCTCAAGGTGCCTGAGGGCAAGTCTGCCAAGAATCGCATGCACATCGACATCCGAGTCGCCGGTCCGAGCGCCGGTGACATGGCCGAGCGCACCCTGTTGATCCGACAGAAAGTGCCCAATCTGGTTGCCGCCGGTGCGACGGTGGTCCGCGAGGAGTGGTACGGCGACGTCCTCGGGCACGTCGTCATGCTCGACCCCGAGGGCAACGAGTTCTGCGTCGCTTGAGGCGATGATCGGGGCCCATCCGCAACCGGGTCTGTCTCGTCGGTCAGCAGCAGCCGGAATACCTCATCCGGGCGGCGGCCGGGAAACGGGCAGGGCTTGATGTCGCCTCGCCGCACCCGTCCCGCGCTCGACCGCATGCCATGGGAGAAGGACGGGACGAAAGCCAGGTTGTCATCGGTGGTCAGTCGCTTGCCAGCCACCCACAGCCATCGGTCCTGCCGTGCCAGCCTGTTCCCCACCACCATCATGTGATTGACACACGTTGATGTCGAGGGTCAGACTCTTCATGCGAGAGAGCGCTCTCCGTGTTCGTTCCGGTACCTCCTCCGCCACCGCCGGTCCGCGGTCGACATGCGGCCGGGAGCTGGAAGGAATGCGCAATGAATCGTCTACCAGGGACGCTCGGCATCGCCGCCGCGGTGCTTGCCACGCTCAGTCTCCCGCCGACCGTCAGCTTCGCCGACTCAGGTTCTGCTCCGTCCGCGCCGACCGCTTCGCCCGCCCTCGACATGGATCCCGCGATGGTCGCCGCCATGCGACGGGATCTGCACCTCACCGACGTCCAGATCGCCAATCGGGTGCGGGTCGAAGCCACCGCGCCGGCCGTCGAGCGGCGGCTGCGCGAGCGGCTCGGCCCGTCGTTCGCCGGCGCCTGGATCCCGGAGGGCGGTGACCGTCTGACCGTCGCGGTCACCGACACCTCTGCCATCACCGTGGTACGCGGGCAGGGCGCGGACGCGACAGTGGTTTCTCGCAGCGAGAAGCAGCTCAACGCCACGCTGGCGGCGCTCGACCAGCATGGGGCCAGGGCCGGCGGAAGCGTCCACGGCTGGTACGTCGACGTTCTCACCAACCGCGTCGTCGTGCGGGTGCAACCCGGCGGTGAGTCGGCCGCCAGGTCGTTCGCCCGGTCCAGCGGCGTCGCCGGCGACGCCATCGCCGTCGTCGAGGCCCCCGAAGCGCCCCGGCCGCTGTACGACATCCGCGGTGGCGACCAGTACGTCATCAACGGCAACACACTCTGCTCGGTCGGCTTCGCGGTCGTCGGCGGTTTCGTCAGCGCCGGGCACTGTGGCGGCGTCGGCAGCGCCACCCTCGGCTACAACAACGCCGCACAGGGCAGCTTCGCCGGTTCGTCATTCCCGGGCAACGACTACGCGTGGATCCGGACCAACAGTTCCTGGACGCCCCAGCCGTGGGTCAACAACTACTCCGGCGGCAACGTGACCGTTGCCGGTTCGCAGGACGCCGCGATCGGCAGTTCGGTGTGCCGCTCAGGGCGTACGACCGGTTGGCGTTGCGGCACGATTCTGGGCCGCAACGAGACGATCAACTATGCCCAGGGCGCCGTCTCCGGCCTGACCCGCAGCAACGCCTGCGCCGAGCCCGGGGACTCCGGCGGCTCATGGATCTCGGGAAACCAGGCGCAGGGTGTGACCTCGGGTGGGTCCGGCAACTGCAGTTCCGGAGCAACAATATGGTTCCAGCCGGTCAACGAGATCCTGGGCACGTACGGGCTCAGTCTGGTCACCACCGGCGGTGGCGGGAGCACCCGCCTGATCAGTAACTGGAACAACAAGTGCATCGACGTGCCGTCGGCCAACTTCTCCGACGGCGTACCGCTGCAGACCTGGGGATGCAATGGCACCGCCGCCCAGGCGTGGACCTTCAGCGGCGGGGTGCTGCGGTCTGCGAACAACAAGTGCATGGACGTCGCCGGCGGCTCTACGGCCAACGGTGCGGTCGTCCAGCTCTGGTCCTGTAATGGCACCGGCGCCCAGCAGTTCGTTCTGTCGGCGGCCGGTGATCTGGTGAACCCTCAGGCCAACAAGTGCGTCGACATCGACGGCTGGAACGGTAGCGACGGCGCACGGCTGATCATCTGGGACTGCGCCGGCACCGCCAACCAGAAGTGGCGCCAAGGCTGACCGGTGCGCTGCAACCGCGGGGCCAACCGTCAAACGGTTGGCCTCGTTGCCACCTGGTCGCGCGGCACCACGGTCTGGCTGGTTTGTGACGGAGGTGGGGAGGGCTGAACGCCCTTCACAGTCACCGATGACGAGTGACCCGGGAATCTGGCATGCAGGTCAGCGATGGTCGCCGATGTTCGCTGCCTACGATCGGACCGGGTGGCACCCTGGGCACGTGGACAGGGCAGGGAGCCGGGGGAGGCTGACATCGGGACTACGGTGAACGGCCTCTGATGCGCACCGCGTTGATCGTAGGAGCCACGCTGGCGACGGCGGTGGTCGTAGACCTGATCTCTGGCATGCTCATTCGCCGCGTAGCCCGTGGCCACTACCAGTGGCTGCTGGAGCCGCTGCGGCAAGCCTGCCGCCGCCCGGCGGCAGCGGTCCTGCTGGTCGGGGCGCTGTATTACGCGCTGCCGGTGGGGCCGGCAGGGTGGCAGCGGGACCTGCGGCACGCCGTCCAGGTGGTCCTGATCATCCTCAGCGCATGGCTGGTGAACAGGGCGTTGCACGTCGCTGAAGCGGTCGCATTCAGCCGACTTCCGGGCGACGCGGTCACCAGCCGGCGGGTCCGGCGGGCCCGGACGCAGATTCGCCCGGTACGGCGGCTCACCGTCGCCGTGGTCACGATCGTCGCGGTCGGCCTGATCCTGATCACCTTCCGGCCGGTACGCCTCTTCGGCATCTCCGTGCTGACGTCGGCAGGAGTAGTCGGCGCTTTGATCGGCCTCTCTGCCCGAACCGCGCTCGGCAACGCGTTCGCCGGCGTCCAGGTCGCCTTCGCCGACGGTCTGCATGTCGGCGACGTGCTGGTGGTGGACGGCGAATGGGGCCGAGTCGAAGAGGTGAAGCTGACCAACGTGGTGATCCGACTCTGGGACGAGCGGATGCTCATCCTGCCGACCACGTACTTCACCGAGCGGCCGTTTCAGAACTGGACCCGGAACGAGTCCAGGGTCGTCGGCAAAATCCAGATCCATGTCGACCACACCGCCGACCTCAACGACCTGCGCCGGGAGGCGCGCCGGCTGGTCGAATCCTCACCGTTGTGGGATCGCGGCCAGTGGGTGCTCCAGATGGTCGACTCCACCCCTCAGACGGCGGTCATCCAGGTGCAGGCCTCAGCTGCCGACGGCGCCAGCGCCTGGGACCTGCGCTGCGACCTGCGCGAGGGACTCGTCGCGTACCTGCGCGACCATCATCCCCAGTGGCTGCCCCGCACGCGCAGTCAGTACCAACCCTGACCGGCAGGCGGCTACGAGCCGCCCGCGCCCGCTAATGGCCCTTCTTGGGTTGATCAAGGACGGCTGTGCTGCGGGCGGGGGTGGCGGCGCGTCGCTGCTCCAGACAGCGGGTCCCGGTAAGAACAGCAGCCAACCAGAAACGACCGCCGAGGTTTGGCCCGTCGCGCTCGCCCGAGGCGCGGTGCCGGAGTTGGTCCGGTCCAAGGTGACCGGGCTGGTCTGCGAGCGGTCCGAGGAGCTGCCGGACGCGCCGCACACCGCCACCTGCGAATGGAGGGCTGAGCGCCACGGCCCTCATATGCGCGTCGCGGCACCGCAACGAGGTTGAGAAGGGACACATCACCATCGGCGAGCCTCCACGATTCCAGGATGTTCACAACCTGATCCGGTAATCGCTTCGGGTATTCCCTGCATGATCCGTTCGAGCTGGAACGCTGAACAGGTGGAGCAGCAATCGGGACCACCGGCGCGGGGACGGCTGCTGTCGGTCAGGCGTGCCCTGTGGTCGTTAGCGGTCGGTGTCGTCGCAGGAACCGCCACCGCGCTGGTCGGGGCGCCGGAGTTGACGCCGCTGGTGATCTGGACGATCGCGGCGGGCACGATCCTCGTCTGGGTGTGGCGGGCCTGCTGGTGGGCGAGCCCAACGCGCACCGAGCAGCTTGCCGAGGCGGAGCAGCAGTCCCGCTCCACCGATGCGGCGATCCTGGTCGCGTCTGCCATCAGCCTCATCGCCGTGGCCGAGGCGCTCGTCCGCGCCTCGAACCAGCAGGACGTGGTGGCTGTGACGCTGGTGATCCTCAGCGTCGTCGCGGTGGTCCTGGCGTGGGCGCTGGTGAATACGGTCTTCGCATTCAAGTACGCCCGGATGTACTTCCGCGACGATGGCGGCATCGACTTCAAGCGGGAAGATCCGCCGGCGTACGCCGACTTCGCGTACGCCGCGTTCACGATCGGCATGTCCTACGCTCCGGGCGAGACCGAACCGACAAGCAACCGCGTGCGCCGGGTCGCGCTAGGGCGTGTCTTCAAAGGCTCACAACCATTGGAGTAGCGCGGCGATAGTGACTGTGGCCTGGAACGAGGTCGCGGTCTTGTCGTAGCGGGTCGCCACGCTGCGGCACTGCTTGAGCCGGTTGAAGCACCGTTCGACGACGTTGCGCCGTTTGTAGAGCTGCTTGTCGAACGCCGGTGGTCGGCCGCCACGGCTGCCGCGTCGGTAGCGGTTGGCCTGCTGGTCGGCGCGCTCAGGGATCGTGTGTCCGACGCCGCGCCGGCGCAGGTCAGCCCGGATGGCCTTGGAGCTGTAGCCCTTGTCGGCGATGACATGGTCGGGCCGGACCCGAGGTCGGCCGGGTCCGGCCCGCTCGACCCGGATCGCTGCCATGACGTGCGTGAAGCGGCTGCAGTCGTTGACGTTGCCGCCGGTAAGCACGAACGCCAGGGTCCGACCCAGGCCGTCGCAGGCGAGGTGAATCTTGGTGGTCAGTCCACCTCGACTTCGACCGAGGGCGTGATCTTGTGGTTCGTCCGATTCGCAGGCCCCCCTTTAGCGCCCGCAGCGTGCTGGTGGGCACGCACGATCGTGGAGTCCACCGACACCAGCCAGTCAATGTCCCCGGCAGCGTCCGCGTCGGCCTGGACCCCGGCCAGCATCCGCTCGAACGTGCCATCAAGGGCCCACCTGCGGAAACGGGTATAGATCGACTGCCACGACCCGTAGCGGACGGGCACATCACGCCACGCCGCCCCGGCCCGGATCTTCCACACGATCCCGTTGAGGACCCGCCGGTCATCGACCCGAGGCCGACCACCGGTCACCACCGACGGCAGATACCGCGATAGCGCATCCCACTCGACGTCAGACAACTCGTAGCGACGACCCACGCCCTACATCATCCGACAACAAAAATCCTTTGAAGACACCGCCTAGGGCATGCGCTGCTCTCCTACACCTTCGGAACTGGCATCCTGGCCGTCGCCGTCAACCTGGTCACCAACCTGGGCCAACAGTGACTCCGCGGAGCATGCAGTGCGTGACCGGGCCAGTTGGTGTGCCACCACCCCGGGGGACGTCGATCAGCTCTGCGGCTGTTGCCCCTGCGGTCCCGCTAGCCGCGTCGTGACCTGCCTCAGCGGCTGACTACTGTTGACGATCCTCTTCATCCGTTGCCACCCCGCTCGGGCCGGAGACCTGCCGAGCACGTTGCCGAGACCCCCCACACCGCCACCAGCCGCCGTCCCGCTGCTCTGAGCCAGTTGCTGGGTGCCCTGTCCGAGTTGCTGGGTGGCCTGTCCGAGTTGTTGACCCAACTGCTGGGTGGCCTGCTGCAGCGTCTGCGACAGCGGCCCATCCGGCCCCAGCGCCTGCTGCGCTGTCTGCCCGACCTGGTTCACGGCCGTGTCCACCGTCTTCACCACCGACTCGATGATCTGAGGGTTGCGCTCGATTGTGCGGAGGGCGCTGTCGAGAATGCCCCTGAGCTCATCGAGCCGAACCTCAAGCATCGCCTCGGCCTCGACGCCCTTGATGTCGATCTTCACCGTGCCGAGATGCGCCTGAACGCCCACGTCGAGCTGGAGCAGGCTGCCCAGCCGGGCTCTCAGAGAGACAGAGGCGTCCAGATTGTCGACCTCGACGTAGATCTGTTCGACCTTGACCTGCGGAATCTGGAGGACGACGTCTGGGTCTGACATCGTCTTGCTGCTGTGCCCGCCAGCCGGCTGAGGAAGGCCGTGCTCAGCGCTCTTCGGGACGACGGGGCGTTCGCCGTGCTTGGCACCCGTTGGCCCGCCGGCGGCACCGAGGTTCTGGCCGCGACCGGCGGATTTCGCGCCTTCCTCGCCGTCGCGCCGCCCACCAACCTGCTCACGCGGTTGCCCGGGCGACTCCCCGTGCGTGTCCCGGCTCTCCGGTTCGGTCATCCCGCACTCCTCGGGCCTCGCCTGACGTCCCGACCAGATGGAGCCCCACCATCGGTACGTCGCTCCGATCCTCGGCCCATCCCTTGGTGTGAAAGGCCAACCCCGCCTTGCTGATCCTGGTGATCAGCCTGAGCCTCACCGCAGCGAGGGTGTGGTGGCCTAGGTGCCGATCCGCCGGGGCTGGAGCTGTCCCGACCCTGGCCCGGTCAACTGCCAGAACTCCTGCGGCAACTGGTCGACAAAGTCCCCGTACTCCTTCGCGCTGGCAGCCTCACGGAGGGTGTCCAGCACGGCCCGCGCTCCGTCGGTGGCCACCTGGCGATCCACCCCTGCCCGGGACTGCACCCGTTCCAAGAATTCGGTGAAGCCGAACCGTTCCGGATCTTCGGTGGGCCTGGACACCAGGCCTTTCAGCTCCTCGGGGAGCTGGGAAGCGAGGTCCCTTGCCTGGCCACCAGTGATCCGTTTTGCCACAGTCTCGAGCGTGGCGCGAGTGATCGGTTCCGCCTGCCCCGGTGGAACCTTGGGTCGTGCTGCCACAGACTGAATGAACTCGCTGTAGTTCACCTCGGATCCCCTCTCGAGCCGGATTGCGGCGGGTACCCGCCCTTGCCGGGGTGAAACGGCGTTCGCACACCCTCAGGGTGGTGGCGGAGGGCGGTGGATGATCCTGCGGGTCACCCGCAACTGGTACAGGCCGGCACTGGTGATGGCATAAAAGACGGGAAGGATGAGGAAGATGACGAGGCCGATCAAGGGGGCCACCAGGTAGCCGACAATTCCTGCGAGGACGTACAGGAAGACCCCGGCGAGGGCCCGGAACCGCTCGACGTGAAAGAAGCCGTCCTTGGCCTGCTCCTTCAGCAGATCGGGGTTCCGGGCCAGGTAGTGGTAGAACGCCAGCCACGTCGCGCACAGCAACGCGCCGATCAGCGCGTAGAAGGCGATGGCTACACGCTGGTCCGCGTTGTTGTGCTCCTGCAGCGCGTGCGACACGACAATCGTCGGAAACGGCAGCAGCGCCGTGCTGAACAGCACGAAGAGGTTCATCCAGTGCAGGCCGCGATCGACCTGCCGGATGCGGTTGAACGCCGCCTTGTGGTTGAGCCAGACGACGGCCACGTACGAATAGGACGCGAGATAGGCGACGTACGATGGCCATTGGTCGAGTAGGCCAGACAGGAGGCGGCCAGGAGGAACGTCCGGCACCCGGAGGTCCAGGACCAGCAACGTGATGATGATGGCGAAGATCGCATCGCTGAACGCCACGGCACGGCTGGTGTCCGATCGGGTGCCTAGGTCCGTGTCTGGCCCGCTCACCGAGTGCGCCTTCCCAGGGTCGTCCGCGGCAAACAGCTGGGCAGCCCCGTTGCGAATGCCCCGCGCCCGCAGGCCGATGTCTCCGGATACGCCGCATCCGGCCACCGGGCGCGCCGCGGTGGCCGGATGCGGGTGGTGGTCAAGGTTTGAGGACGACCTTCTCGCAGTGGTCCTGCTTGTTCTTGAAGATCTCGAAGCCGCGTTCTGCCTGGTCGAGCGGCAGGGTGTGGGTGATGACCCGGGTCGGGTCGATCTCCCCGCGTTCGATGCGCTGCAGCAGCGGCTTCATGTAGCGCTGTACGTGGCATTGACCGGTACGCAGGGTCAGCGCCCGGTTCATCCACGCCCCGGCCGGGAACTTGTCGAGGAAGCCGCCGTACACGCCGATCACCGACACGATGCCGCCGCTGCGGCACGACAGGATCGCCTGCCGCAGTGCGTGCGGGCGCTCGGTCTCCGAGCGGACTGCCTGCTTGACCCGGTCGTAGGCGTGCACGTGCGCGCTGCCGTGGCTGGCTTCCATGCCGACCGCGTCGATGCACTTGTCCGGTCCCCGCCCACCGGTCAGCTCCAGCAGCCGGGACCGCACGTCCACCTCCTCGAAGTTCACTGTCGTGTGGCCCGCCCGTTCGGCCATCTGTAGCCGGTAGGGCTCCTTGTCGATGGCGATGACCTTCGCGGCGCCGAGCGCGCGGGCACTGTCCATCGCGAACTGGCCGACCGGACCGGCGCCCCACACCGCCACCACGTCGGTGGACTGGATGTCGCACATTTCGGCACCCATGTAGCCGGTGGGCAGGATGTCGGAGAGGAACAGCACCTGTTCGTCGGTCAGGTCGGACTCGATCTTCAGCGGACCGACGTCGGCGAACGGCACCCGCGCGTACTGTGCCTGACCGCCCGCGAAGCCGCCGGTCAGATGCGAATAGCCGAAGATTCCGGAGACCGGGTGACCGAACATCTTCTCCGCGATCCCGGCGTTGGGGTTGGAGTTCTCGCAGCAGGAGTACAGCTCGGCGGCGCAGGCGCCGCACGCACCGCAGGCGATGGGGAACGGCACGACGACCCGGTCCCCGACGCGCAGCCGACCCGGATCGACGCCCCGGCCGACCTCGATCACCTCGCCCATGAACTCGTGACCCATGACGTCGCCGTCCTGCATCGTGGGCACGTACCCATCGAGCAGGTGCAGGTCCGAGCCGCAGATCGCGGTGGAAGTGATCCGTACGATGGCATCGCGCTCGTTCAGGATCTTCGGGTCCGGCACGTCGCGGACCTTGACCTTGTTGCGGCCGGCCCAGGTGTTCGCCCTCACGCGTCCGCCCCCTTGGCCAGCTCGGCATCCGACAGCGGTTGCGCCGGACGCTGCGGGAACTCCTTGCGAGCCCGCTTGCCCCACGGGGCACCGTCGGAACGAACCACCTGGCCGGTCTCCAGCACCTGCTTGAGCCGCCGCAGGTCGTCGTCGAGCTGTTGGTGTGGTTCCTCGCCGAAGTACCTGGCGACCGCCTTGCCGATCGCGCCGCCCGGGATGTCGTACGACAGAACGACGTGCACCTCGGTGCTCACACCATCCGGGGCGGGGACGAAGCGGACCGTACCGGCGTTCGGCACATCCGCGTTCCCGGTCGACCGCCACGCGATCTTCTCGCCGGGTGCCTCGTCAACGATCTCCGCGTCCCACTCGACGTTCTTGCCGAACGGAGCGCTGGCGGACCAGTGGCTCGTGCGATCACCGGTGGTGCGGATCTCCTCAAGGTGGGCCATGAACGTCGGGAGGTTGCCCAGGTCGCGCCAGAACGCGTAGACCTTGGGTGGGGTTTTGCGGATGGTTGTCGTGGCCGTCAGCTCCATGGATCCTCCTTCGCGTAAGCCTTGTACCGCCCCGCTCCTTTTCGCCCGGGTGGCTTGCACGGCGGTCAGCAGGTCCACCACCGTGATCCCGACGACGGCGCCAGTGACACCGACGAGACGACGACGGCGGCGCCCGCCACGGCGGGCGATGGCCACCCCGAGAGAGGCCAGGTCCATCGCGTCGCCCAGGACCCGGGTCCACGCCCAGATGCTCTTCCGTCGGCTCGTCAGAAGCCCGGCCGCATGTACCAACTCCCGCGCCCCGACCAGCGGCACCACCGTCCGTGACGTCGGGGAGTCGTCCACTCCGCTGATCCGCCGTACCGTGTCCGGTGCCGCGAGCTGTGCCACGCCCAGACCGAGACTCATCCAGCCGAGCCCGCGCCCGCGCCGCTGAACCTCGTCCTGCCTGGCCTTCACTGCATCTCGGGTTGCTAGTTGAGTCACGGGTAGCCTCCGCATCCGGTCGCACCGGCCGCGCATTCCGGTTCACGACGGTCCGGGCCGCGACCCCTAGGCGCCCGGATACCCCTCGGAAACCACCTCAACCCGCCCATCGGCCGCAGTACGCAGACGATCCCTGTCCCGCTGCTCAGCACGGCGTCACGGCACCGGCTGATCGTCGCTTTGCACCGGTTCAAGCCGCTGCTCGGCGGGAGCGGCGGCCTTTCGGGCGGCGGGATAAACGCCGCTACGGGCTCAGGACCGGCCTGGTGCTTCCGGCCCTGAGCCCCGCTTGTCAGGCCGTCGCCATCTGGCGGACGTCTTCGCCCTGGGCGAACTCCTCGACCATCGTCGCGCAGAAGGCCGGAAGGTCGCTGGGGCTGCGGCTGGTGACGAGGCCGTTGTCGACCCGCACCTGTTCGTCGACCCAGTTCCCGCCGGCGTTACGGATGTCTGTGCGCAGGCTGGGGAATGAGGTGAGAGTCCGGCCGTTGACCATGCCGGTCTCGACCAGCGACCAGGGGCCGTGGCAGATCGCGGCTACCGGCTTCTGTTGTTGGAAGAACGCCCGGACGAAGTCCATCGCCTGTGGGTTCATCCGGAGCCGGTCGGGGTTGACCGTCCCGCCCGGCAGCAACAGGGCGTCGTAGTCGGCCGCGTTGACGTCGTTCACGGTGCGGTCTACCCGATAGCGGTTGGCCGGGTTGATGTCCTGGTTCATCGACTGGATCTCGCCCGATTGCAACGAGATCAGATGGACCTCGGCTCCCGCCTGCTCCGCGGCGGCTCGGGACTGGGTGTATTCCACGTCCTCCACTCCGTCGGCGGCGAGGCAAGCGATTAGCTTCCCGGTCAGTGGCTGCTGGCTCTGCGCCATCTCTGCGGCCTTTCCTTCGCGGCACCGCCCGGTCGGCGGCGCGTCGCTGGATCGCGGTCGCCTTCCCGGTGTGGGGGACGGGCAAACAGGCCAGCGAAGCCCGCTCGAGGGTGGACAATTCCCCACCTGCCCGCCGCACGACCAGTGGCTGTGCGAAGAAGGCACGCGCTACGCGCGTGTGCTGGCTGTCGCAGCGGGTACCGAAGACAACCCACTGGCACCCGGAAGGCCGACATGAACCTTGCTGCCGACTCGATCGAGTTGCCGTCCGGCCAGACCATGCCCGTGCTCGGCCAGGGCACCTGGTACCTCGGCGAGCACCGTGCAAGGCGCCAGGACGAACTGGCCGCCCTGCGCACCGGGCTAGATCTGGGCATGACCATGATCGACACTGCGGAGATGTACGGTGACGGCGCTTCCGAGGAACTCGTCGGCGAGGCGATCGTCGGACGGCGCGCCGATGCCTTTCTGGTCGACAAGGTGCTGCCGTCCAACGCCAGCCGACGGGGAACCGTGCAAGCCTGCCGCCGCAGCCTGCAACGACTCGGCGTCGACCACATCGACCTCTACCTGCTGCACTGGCGCGGCACGCATCCACTCGCGGAGACGATCGAGGCGTTCGCCGAGCTTGTCGACGCCGGCGACATCGGGCAGTGGGGTGTGAGCAACTTCGATCTTTCGGATATGACGGACCTCCTTGAAGCGGGCGGAAGCTCCTGCGCGACCAATCAGATCCTGTACAACCTCACCCGTCGCGGTCCCGAGTACGACCTTCTACCGTGGCTCCGCGAGCACCGCATCCCGGTGACGGCGTACTCGCCGATCGAGCAGGGGCGGCTGCTCGGCCACCCGCAGGTCGCGGAGGTAGCCGCCCGGCACGGGGCCACGCCCGCTCAGGTCGCGCTGGCCTGGCTGCTGCGGGAGGAGATGGTCGCGGCCATCCCTCGATCGTCCAAGCCAGAACACACGCGGCAGAACGCGGAGGCGCGCGACGTGCAGCTGACCGAGGAGGACGTGGCGGCACTCGACACGGCGTTTCCGCCGCCGGTCGGTCCGCAACCCCTGGAGATGTTGTAGGGCCAACGGCCGTTCCGGCGGGAGCCAGGTCGAGCAAATGGCGGCGAGGCTGACCGGTACGACCACCGCCACCTCTCTCCCTCGCACCGCCCGGTCCATAGCTGGTCAGGTAGAGACTCGGGGCATCCCACTCACCTCCTGCTGCCGGGCTGCCCGACTTTCTCGTCCCGCCAGCCATCGGGTTCGGGGTGGTAGCCGTAAGCGGCAGCCCGGACTGTTTCCTCGTTCTCCAGCCCGGAGCCGATCGCGCCGCCGACGGTGGCCAGCGAGCTGGTAATCCAGGCGAGCGTCAGATAGTCGGTGACGTTGACTGGCCGCTGCAAGACCTGTTCCAGCACCGATGTGTCGATCAGCAGCGCCCCGACGAGCACCGTTCCAGCGAACAGCACCACGTACGACAGCCCTGTGGCCAGAGCGAGGGTGAGGATCGTACCCAGGTTGAACAGCCGTGACAGCTCAGCCGGTGTCTCCCGGTCCGGTTTCTCCCACAGGTTGTGCGCGACGATCAGCCAGGTCACCAACGCCGACAGCCCGAGAAGCATGATCACGGCCAGCCGGAGCCCTCCGAGGGCATCGCCCATCTGCCAGATGGTGTCCGTGGTGAGCGCGAACGCGGCCGTGCCGAACGCGCCGACCAGCAGCTTGGACAGGCCCAGCAGGGCTCGCCCCGGGCGGTTGGCTCGGACCATGCCGGTCAACAGCCGCACCCGGCCGACGAACCGCGAGGCGACGTAGCTTCGTTCCCCGGCGTCGGCCTCGCCGACCATCCGGTGGATGGCGGGAACCCTGCTCGCCATCTCGGCCGGTGCCCAGCCGGCCTGCGGCACCCGCTGGTCCGAAGCATCGCTCAGCAGCCGGCTCACCAGATCCGGAACGGCCGTGCGGGCCGCTCGTAGCTGGTTCAGTCCCAGCGCAGGCAGGGACACCACCGCGACTCGCCGCCGAGCGGAGGTCTGCGCGACCAGCGGCACCCGCTCGACATGCAGCGGCAGGTCGGTCAGGCAGATTGCGACGTCCCACTGGTCTTCGGCGCGCCGCCGAGCAAGATCGTCGAGCAGCGCCTCAACGCCGCCGTCGCGTCGCGGTGCCACCTCGCCCCAGCCTTCCCGGACAGTCCACCGCACGTCCGCGTCCACCCGATCGGCAAGTCCGCCGGCGAGCTCGGCGGTGAGCCGCGCGGCCACCCGGGCCGGGTGATCCGGCGGGGTCGCCACCAGTCCGACGACGATCTTCGGGCGGTGCTCTTCACTGTGGGTCATCGCTGCTCCTCACCGCTGGCCGGGCTCGTCGCCGCCCGTCGTCACCAACGCCGGCTGCGGAGTAGGCCATGAACCCTTGCAGCGCCCGGTTCGACGACCGCGGCGGCGGACGGCAGTGGGGCACGCCGAACAGCACGTCCTGAGAAGCGAGTGCTTTCCAGTGTCGACCGTCGGAGTGCAGCAGAACCTTGGTCCTGCCGTCATCACGGCAGCGAAGTTCTGGTAACCCGCTGCCTTTATCTGCACGTCCCTCGCGGAAATTCCACGCACTGCCGATCCACACCCCTGGCGTTCACATCGTCGCAGACGGTTCCGATCCTTAAGGCCGGTTTGCGCCAGGTGTGCGCTCGTGCCGCCGACCGGGCGTCACGAGCGGCCGGGGGAAACGCTCACCACGTTGCTAAGCTGCCGACGTGCCGGCGCTGATCGAGATCGTGTCCGTCATCGACGCTGCCCCGGACGTGGTGTTCGACCTGGAACTCGATGTGGACGTGCACGCCGCGTCCCTGCGTGGCAGCCAGGAGACGGCCACCACCAGCACCGGACGTCGTCTCCTCACGCTCGGGGATGAGGTCACCTTCCGCGCCCGCCATCTGGGTCTGCCCTGGTGCATGACCAGCCGGATCACCGTCTATGAACGGCCCCACCGCTTCGTTGACGAGCAGACACGGGGTCCTTTCAGCGCCTTCCGTCATGAGCACCACTTCCAGGGCCTGGACGGCGGTGGGACGCGGATGACCGACCGCGTGACGATGAGCGCACCCTGGGGGCCGCTGGGAGCGGTGGCCGCCCGGGTGCTGGTCGCGCCGTATCTGCGACGCCTGCTGAGGCAGCGGGCAGCGCACATCAGGTCCTTGGCGGAAGCCCACGACCGTCCGGCGTGACGACGCCGGGCGGCGTGTCGTGACCGTCCCGAGAGCCTGTCGATCACGCGGATTCCTCCCGGGCTAGTCTTCGCCGCATGGCTTTGCGACCGGACGAGTTCTACGACCACGCAATCGCCGCCGCGGACAGCGAGCGTCGGCTTCCGTTGGCACGGATGACGGGCTGGGAGATCAGTCCCTTCGAGCCGGACGGGTTGCGCGTAACGCCCCTGCGCCCGCCGGTGCTCCCGGAGCCCCCGCGCCACGGTGAGGACCCGTCGGACTGTGACGCGTGCCGCGACCGGGACAAGGGCATCTGGTGGAACGACCACTGGCGACTGGTCCGGATCTCGGGCGTGGGCGTCCCGCTCGTACTCATGCTGCATCCGCGTGACCACTACGACATGGCGGACCTGCCGGACGAGATGGCCGCCGAACTGGGGCTGTTGGGCACCCGCATCGTTCGCCACATGCAGGCGCTGCCGCACATCTCGCGGGCTCACCTGTATCGCATCGGCGATGGTGGCGCCCACCTGCACATCTGGTTCTTCGCCCGGCCCGAAGGGCAGGCACAGTTTTTCGGGTCGTGGCTGCCCGTCTGGGACGACCTGCTGCCGGAGTATCCGGCCGACGTCGCAGAGGCCGACGCTGAGATCGTGGCGGAGGCGCTGCTCGCGTCCCACGGAGGCCACCGGCCGTCCACGGATCGAACGGGGTCCTAGCGGACGCGCTGCCCCAGGCGGAGCCGGCCTGGTTGGACGACATCGGCGTACGTCCCGAAGCAGGCCGCGTGCCCGAGCCCGGCGACCGGGACGCGGTAGTGCCGAGCCAGGGCGCTCAGCACCGAGCGGTCCGCCGGCAGGTCGGCCTGGGGCAGGCCGGGAATGACGCACCTCGGGGTGGGCAGGGTAACCCGGAGCACGACGTCGCCCAGACGTAGTTCCTGCCCCGGTTCCGGGTCACCGGGTGCGTCGATGACCAGGTTCGGTCGAAAGCGCGCCGCGGCCACACTGGCGCCTCCGATGCGCTGGCCCAGCAGATCCAGCGCACCGGTGGTCACGATGTGGACGGCGCCGAAATCGACGAACCGGCCGACTCGTTCGGTGCCCGCGATCGTCGTGATGGTTTCCTGGCCGGGCCGGGTGCCGCTCATCCAGTCCGGCACCATGCCGACCTCGTCGGGCAACGTCCGGTGCAGCCGCGCGTCAGGCGGCAGCTCCCGGCTCAGCCGCACCGGGCGGCCCAGGTGCCTGCTCAGCGCGGCATCTGCCGCAGCGCTGCCGGCTCGCAGCGAGGTGCCGTCGACGTCCAGCGTCACCGTCGTCTCCGCGCCGTCGACGTGTGTCGTGGCGGCGACACCGCACAGGCGACCCCATCGTCGTGGATGTTTGGCGCTGCCCACCGTCCCGTCCAGGCGATCGATGCAGGCCCACGTCCGATCGCCGCGCAGACCGGTCGGCTCGACCTCGACCGCCGTGAGTGCCTCGCCTTGAGCGCTCTTGAGCGGGTAGCGCCGGAGCATGACAACCGAACTCATGACGACCATGCTGCCCGATCATCGCCGGTACGGCAGGGACAGCACGGGTTGTCGTCATGCCCAGGAGGACGAGAGCGCTTCCGCGATCATTCGATGGCCCTGCGCTTCGAATGGTTCGTCGCCCACCCGGTGGGCCCAGACGGCAGTGCCTATCGCCGCGCGGACCCGGTCGCGGTGCCACGCACCCGCATCGCGCGGATCGGGCCCGTACCCGTCGAGGAACGCCGTTTCGAGGTTCGGGTTGCGGTTGAAGTCCTGGACGGCGAGCCGGGCGAAATCCGTGGACCCGGGACGCATTGCCGCACGGCCGAAGTCGATGATGCCCACGACGTCGCGGTGGACGATCCAGTTTCGGGGCTGCCAGTCCCCATGGGTGGGCACCAGGGTCGCGGGTGGTGTCGCCCAGGTCCCGATCTCGGCTCGTAGGCGCTCCGCGGTGGCCGCGGCGATCCCGTGTGGTTGGCGGAGCCACGCCAGTGACTTCTCGTTCTCGCGCCTCTCGTAGTCGTCGTCCACGACGACACTCTGCGCGTGCAGCAGGGCCAGCAACTCGCCCGCCTGCCGATACACGGCGGGGTCGTCGGCGTGCGTGCCGCCCAGCACCAGCTCACCGGGCAGGTACCGGGTGACGAGGACCTTCGCGTCCGCGCTGCCGTGCACCAGGGCAGGCGCGCGTCCCCGGCTGGTCCAGGGGTGCAACCAGTTGAGGTGGGCATGGAGTTCTCGTTGGATGTGGTGGTCGTCAGGGCCGGCGGCTTTGACAATGAATCGTGACCCGGCGTGGGTCATCTCGACGACGGTGGTCGTCGTCAGGCCCCAACTGTGGTCTCTCTCGACTGTCGCGTTCGGCAGCCACCGGTCCACCAACGCCCGCTGCTGGGCGGAGAGGTTCCCGAGCGCAGAAGTCACGGCCGAAATGATACGACTGAGCGCGGTGGCCTTCCGGGGGTTACAGTCAGCCGCCATCAATCCCCATGATCGAGGAGAGCCCCATGTCGATTCAGGCATTTCTTTACATCGTCGCCGTCATTCTCATCGTGCTCGCCGCCCTGCCCCTGCCCACCCGGGGCGTCTCACTCGCGCTTCTGGGTGCGGCGTGCGCCCTGCTCGCCTACGCCTGGCCGGTGATCACCAACTGACGTGAGGGGCGGGTCGTCGTCGCGGCCGGTGGCCGGCAGTCACAAACTGCCGCCTGCCCGCCGTGTGCGGTGTCGCGGCGCGGTGCTGCGCGGCGGAGAGCAAGCCCTCCTCCGGTACGCGCACCAGGACGTCAATCCCTTTGTCGCCCTGCCGGGGCGGTGTCTAGGGTCTGGTGATGCGTTCGCGACTGCTGGCAGTGACCGTCGAGGCGGACGACCCGGCCCGTGCGGCCCAGTTCTGGTCCGCTCTGCTCGGCCGGGAGGTCTTCGAGGACGCCCTCGGTGCGCTCCTGCCGGGCGAGGACGCCCAGCTTGCTCTTCGGTTCGTTCCGGGCCGCGCTGGTCAGCTCGGCGCGAACCGCATGCACCTGCACCTGACCAGCGCTGATCTCGACGATCAGCAGCACACGGTGGCGACGGCGTTGAAGCTGGGTGGCCGCCACCTCGACGTTGGGCAACGACCCGAGGAGAGGCACGTCGTCCTGGTCGACCCTGCGGGCTACGCGTTCTGCGTGATCGAGCCGGGCAACGCCTACCTCGCCGGATGCGGCTTCCTCGGTGAGCTCACCTGCGACGGCACCCGGGACGTCGGCCTGTTCTGGAGCAACGTGCTGGGCTGGCCGCTGGTGTGGGACCAGGACGAGGAGACCGCGATCCAGTCACCACGCGGCGGCACCAAGATCGCATGGGCGGGCTCGCCGGTGGCCCCGAGAACCGAGCCGAACCGGCAGCGCTTCGAGCTGGTCCCGGCCGCTGGCGACCAGCAGGCGACGGTCGACGAGCTGGTCTCGCTAGGCGCCACCCGACTCGATGTCGCTCAGGACGGCGCAGTCGTGCTGGCAGACCCGGACGGCAACGAGTTCTGCGTCAGGCCGGCGCACCACAGCTCCGCCGCATCGCCTGCTGCGGCACCTCAATGAGATGGCGTGACGCAGGGGCCTCCCCGTCCTCGCACGGCTGAGCACGAAGAGCTCGACCTTCACACCGCGATCGCCGCGATGGCGGCATGCGGTCGCTGGTCGCCTTCTCTCGGTCGCTCCAGGCGCTCGACCTCCTTGAAGCCGGCCCGGCTGAGTCGCTCGGAGATCTCGTCCAGGGGCCAGCGGTAGGCGGTCACGACCTTGTGGTCGAAGGCGCCGACCTCGTCGGCGACGAACACGCCCAGCACCACCGTCCCGGCCGGGGCGATCGCTCGCCGGAACTCGTTGAGGACGCCGTCCAGCTCCTGCGGCGGCAGATGGATCGTCGAGTACCACGCGAGGATGCCGTCGAGGGAGCCGCTGGCGACGTCGAGGTGCTCCAGCGACCCGAGCTGGAACTCGACGTCCGGGTGGGCGGCCCGCGCGTGGGCGAGGAACTCGGGCACCAGGTCGATCCCCGCCGCGTCGACGCCCAGCGAACGCAGGTAACCGGTGAGATGGCCGGGGCCGCACCCCAGATCGAGCACCCTGCCCGCCCGAGTCCCCAGATGCCGGCCGATGAACGAGAGGTCGGCCGGATTCACCTGCTCGCGGCTGCCGAACAGCCCGATGTACAGCTTCGAGACGGACGCGTATGCCTGCCGGACCTTGTCCCTGTCCACCCGGGCACTATACGGCCCACCGGAGTGGGTGGGTCCGCCCTCGGCGTTGGCTGCCCGCGCCCGTTTGTCGGACCGGCACGCCGGGCACAGAAAGACCATGACGAATGAACGGGTCAAGTCTGTCGGCGGCTACTTCATGCGATTTCTTGGCGGAGTGGCAGTCATCATCGGCATTCTGGCGGTCTTCTCCAGTCTGGCCCAGGGCAATCTCGTCGGGATCGTACTCGGCGTCGTCTTCGTTGCCGGTGGGGCGTACATGCTCAAGCGCTCAGGCGGGGCCAGCCAGGCGCGCGGCGCGGCACCGACGTCAGGCAGCACCCGCTGAGGCACGACCGACCTGATGGTGCACGTGGTCAGCTACGGGTGGACCACTGCTGATTGCTGCCGCCGTTGCAGGCCCAGAGGATGAGTCTGGTGCCGTTCGCGGTGGCGGCGCCGTTGGCGTCGAGGCAGAGCCCGGACTGGGCGCCGGTGATGGTGCCGTTGGCATTGAGGTTCCACTGTTGGTTGGTGCCCCCGTGGCAGTCCCAGATGATCGCCTGGGTGCCGTTGGTGGTGCCCTGGCCGGAGGCGTCGAGGCACTTGTTGCCGTACACCTGGAGTTGCCTGGCGGCGGTGTAGGTCCAACGTTGCGGCGCGCCGCCGGTGCAGTCCCACAGTTGGGTCTGGGTGCCGTTGGTGGTGCTGCCGTTCGGTACGTCGATGCAGCGGCCGGACTGGCCGCCCACGACCTGGACGTTCTGTTGCGGGTTGCCGCCGCCGGCCGGTGCGTAGGCAGCGGCGTTGATGTTGGCCTGCACGGCGTTCTCGGTGGTCGCCGACGGGTAGCCCGAGGTCAGCACGCCCTCGAAGAAGGTGCCTCGGCCGGTGATGCTGTTGTCGCCGCCGATGCCGAGGAGGATGGCACCCTCCTTCTTCATCGGGTGGTAGCCGTTGGGGCGGGGCCCGTCGAAGTAGGTGGTCAGGCTGCCCGACTGCGCGTTGCCGCCCCGGATCGCCCAGTGGTTCGGCTCGCCCTTGACCATGGCCGTGACGAAGCGGTGGTTGATGGACGCGATGTTGTTGTAGCCCGCGTTCACCCCGGAGAACAGCCCCCACTCCAGGTCGGCCATGACCCAGGGGCCGCTGCCCGCGCCGTAGCCCCACTGCTTGTTGGCACCGAAGTAGACGGTCTCCATGATGGCGCGCTCGTCGGCAAGGTTGTTCGTCTGGGCGTTGCCGTAGTCGAAGCAGCACCACTGGTTGTAGTGCGTGCCGTCGACGACCGCGTAGATCCCCTCGGGCTGGTCGCCGGTCGCGACGCCGTTGGTGTTGTTGTTGCGGTAACCGGTGCCGGGCGCGATGTAGACGCCGTAGGCCTTCTGGCCGCCGACGGTGACCGGCGCGGCCTTCGCGTCGGCCAGATTGTCCCATCCACCGGGGGCGGGGCCGGTGAAGCCGCCGGGCGGCGCCTGGGTGAGACGGTTGTTGCGACCGGACTGGTCGTAGATGACGGTGATGACGCAGCTGGTGTTGGCGCAGAACGAGTCCTGGGTCGCGGCATTCGCGTATCCGCCCGCGCTCAGCAGGCCGATGTCCCGCGCGGTGCTGTCCGACGAGCGTCGGACCTGGTAGAGCGGGCCGTTGTACGCGCCGTACAGCGCCCGGGTGGTGCTGTGCGCGGCAACGCACGGGGTGCCGCCGGTGGCGTAGATGTCGCACGGGCCCGAGACTGCGGCCCGAGCGCTCGGCGCGTCCGAGGCGACGTAGGCGCCAGCGCCGGCGACGAGAACCAACACGGTCCCCGCGGTGGCAATGAGGCGACCCAGCTTTTTCTTCACGTTCATCGGATCCTCTCCGGTGTGCGGTGGGATGCGGCGTGACGACGATTCTTCATCACACGTAATACCTATGACATTAATGGTTGTCCATCCGATAGCGCCAGGTCGCGAGCCGGGGCCCCCGGTTGTCGAGCGTCGGGTGGATATGCTCGTCAGCGCAGCCTGGTGCGTCCCGTGTCGGGGCAAGATTCGATTCGAGGGCGGTCTATGAACATCGGGGAGATCGCTCGCCGGGCCGGGGTTTCCCGCAGCACCGTGTCCTACGTGCTGAGCGGAAAACGGACGGTGTCGGAGGCGACCCGGCAACGGATCCAGGCGGTCATCGACGAGCTGGACTATCGGCCGAACGCCAGCGCCCGCGCGTTGAAGGAGGGCCGCACCCGCACCCTCGGGCTGGTGATCCCTCCGGCGAGCCAACGGTTGACCGACATGCAGTTGGGCTTCGTCGCCAGCGTCGTCGAGGCGGCCGCTCGCCACGACCTCGATGTGCTGCTGTCGCCGTCCGGTGGCGACCACGACCGGTCGTTCGAGCGGATCGTCACCGGGCGTCGGGTCGACGGCGTGGTGCTCATGGAGATCCGCCTGGAGGACGAGCGGGTGACTCGGCTGACGAAGGCCGGCCTGCCGTTCGTCACGATCGGGCGGACGGCCGAACCACACGGCATGAGCTGGATCGACATCGACTACGCCGGGTTGATCGCCCGGTGCGTGCACCACCTGGCCGATCTGGGGCACCGGCAGGTGGCCCTCGTGAACCGCTCCGCCGAGCTGGTCGCCGCGGGTTACGGCCCCAGCCATCGGGCGCTGGCCGGGTTCCGGGCGGCTGCCGAGGAGCGAGGCCTGACCGGTGTGGAGGTCTGCTGCGGCGACGACACGGCCTCCGGCGAGGCGTGCGTCGAGCAGCTGCTCGTGACGCACCCGGACGTCACGGCGGTGGCCACCATCAACGAGGCAGCGCTGCCCGGAATGCAGCGCGCGTTGACCGGCGCCGGGTTGTCCGTGCCCGGCGACTTCTCCGTCACCGGCGTCGCGGCCCAGCACTGGGCGGAGGATTTCCGCCCACCGTTGACCGCTGCCGACGTGCCGATGGTCGAGATGGGCGCCGAGGCGGTGTCGCTGCTTCTGGAGAACATCGCCGAGCGCGGGGCCGTGCCACGACACCGTCTGTACAGCCCGCCCATCTCGTTGCGCTCCAGCACCGGCCCGGCCCGGGCCCGCTGAGCCGGCCCTAGCCTCCCGCTGCCCGCCGTTGCTCCTGCGCGGCGGCGAGGATGAGATAGCTGCTGGCGGTCCAGGTGTAGGCGCGGTCGCGCAGCCCGGCCCCGGTCTCGGCGTCGAAGTTCTCCGCGAACCCGGACTTCTCACACAGGGCGAGGAATCGTCGACTGATGTCGTCGGCCATCCGGCTCTGGCCGGCCCGCCGCAGACCGTCCTCGATCAGAACCGTGGAGGGCGCCCAGATCGGCCCGCGCCAGTAGCCGTCGGCGACGTAGTGAGCCGAATCCGCCGGTTCGGTGGCCAGCCCGTGGGTGGTCAGGTGGGTTTCGACGCCCCGCGCCAGCGCTGCCGCGACCGGTGCCGGCAGGTCGGCCCCGAGCGCGATGGGCATCAGGTCGAGCAGGCTGCGGCTGGCCCTCCGTCGTCCGGTGCGGGGGCTGCGGGCGGTGAAGCGTTCGCCGTCCCACAGTTCCCGCAGCAGGGCCGCGCAGATCCGGTCGGCCTCCCGGGACCACGGCTCGGCCGGCTCGCCCAGCTCGGTGGCGAGGTCCGCGAGGCAGCGGAGCTGCGAGACCAGGAACGCGGCGAGGTCGGCCGTCTGGAGGACCCGGTCGGCGTCGAAGGTGGTCGCGTTGTCCCAGCCGCTGTCATTGCCGTGCTGGTAGTGGGGCAGGTCCTGGCCGGGGGCTCGACGGGCGTCGAGCCAGAACCGGGTCCAGCGGCCAAGCCGGTCGTACGTCTGCGCCAGCGCCGCCCGATCCGGTGGCTGGGGAAGTCGTCGGCGCAGGTGTCGCAGGGCCCAGCCGTGGATGGGGGGCTTGACGTAGTTGTGCAGGACCTCGGAGTGGGTGACCGAGTCTGGCAACGCACCGGCTTCGTCCTGGTGGTCGAAGGGCAGATGGAACTGGTGCCAGGCCAGCTCCGGCTCACCGCCGGCCAGGGCGATCGCGTTGAAGCAGTGGTCCCAGCTCCACACCTTGTCCATCCAGTGCTTGGACATCAGGACCGCCGGTCGGGTGACGAAGCCCGCCGGGGCGACGGTGGCCGACCACAGCACGTACGCGGCCAGTTCGGCGGCAGGGGTCTCCGCGCCGCGCCACGGCGCGATCGCGTCGACGAACGCGGTGAACTCCGCGATGCGGTCCCGGCACAACTGCTTGAAGGTGACCGATCCGGCGTACGGGCGGCGGGCGGTGGCGTACTCCTCGACCGCGATCTCCCAGGGCTGGTCGCCCGGCAGGTCCAGTGAGCGGTCGGCGGTGCCGAGCGCCTCCGCGCCGTCGGTCCGCGCGAGAGTGCCCGAGAGCACCGTGACCCGGTAGCGGCGACCCGTCTCGTACGAGGTGAACACGTGTGACCCGTCGAGCGGGTCCAGGTACAGGTAGGTGCCGCTGAACGGTGTGAGGGTGCGCGCGGCGGCGGCCACCCGCAGACCGAGCCCTCGGCCCCGGATTCGCAGGGTGTCCGGTCCGTCGTAGACGGCCTCGATCCGACCGGTGCCGTCACGCCAGGTCAGCAGCGCGGGTGTGGCGACGACAGTGGCGCCGGCGACCGTGGGGGACAGGCGCAGCACCGGATGCATCCCGGTCTGGTGGGAGACCAGGTGCAGGTCCTCGGCGTACGTCTTCTCGGCTACCACCGGGGAGATGTTGAACCAGGAACCGCGGTAGCTGAACGGGATGTCCTGGATTGCGAACTCCGGACCGGACGGGGCGACGGTCATGGGTGGCGGGTGCCTTTCTGTGGTGCGGGTGGTGAGTCCTCGACCGCGTGGGTGGTCAGTCCTTGACGGCGCCGGCGGTCACGCCCATCGAGACGTACCGCTGGGCCAGGATCAGCAGCGCGGCGGCCGGGATGGAGGCGACGACGGCGGTGGCCATGATGGCGTTCCACTGCTGGTTGTTGTTGCCGATGTAGTGGTAGATGCCGAGGGTGATCGGCTGGTGGTCGCCGCCGCCGGCGAGGGTCGAGGCGAAGATGAAGTCCGACCAGGACCACAGGAACGCGAACAGCGACACCGTGACGATCGAGTTGCGGCTCACCGGCAGCACGACCGACCAGAAGGTCCGCAGCCGGCCAGCGCCGTCGACCACGGCCGCCTGGAGCAGCTCGTCGGGAATTCCGGACATGAAGGCCGTGAAGATCAGTACGCCGAACGGCACCGCGAGCGTGGTGTCGGCCAGGATCAGGCCGGGCAGCGTGTTGAGGATGCCGAGGGTGAGATAGATGGCGTAGAAGCCCATCGCCATGATGATCCCCGGGATCATCTGCGCGATCAGCAGCACGAAGCTCAGCGCCGGGCCGCCGGGCGGTCGGAGCTTCGCCAGCGCGTACCCGGCGGGAGCGGCCAGCGCCACGGTCAGCACCACAGTGCCGAGGCCGACCAGGAAGCTGGTCCCGAGGTACGGCAGTTGCTGGTCGAGCACCGCCCGGTAGCCGTCCAACGTGCCGTTGGTCGGGATCAGGTGCGGGGGACTGGCCCGCATGTCCCGGTCCCGGGTGAACGACACGTTGATCATCCAGTAGACGGGGAAGAGCATCAGCCCGGTCAGCACCAGACCGACACCGGTCTTCCACCAGGCCCGAGGCGTTGATGTGGTCATCGTAGGTGCTGCCTTCGCTCGATCCGGATGTAGACGAGCCCGGCGATCAGGGCCATCACGATGAGCAGGTTGCCGACGGCCGCGCCCGGACCGAACTCGGGCAGGAGGTTGCCGAAGCCGAGGCGGTACGACCAGGTCGCGAGCGTGGCCGAGGAGCCGGTCGGCCCGCCTCTGGTCATGATCCAGACGATGTCGAAGACCTTCAGTGTGTAGATCAACCCCAGCAACAGCGTGATCGCGGAGACGGGGCGCAGCAACGGGAAGGTGATCGACCAGAACCGCTGCCATCCCGTCGCGCCGTCCAGCGCCGACGCCTCGTACATCTCGGTGGGGATCGCCTGTAGGCCGCTGTAGAGCACCACCAGGTTGAACGGGATGCCGATCCAGATGTTCGCGATGATCACCGAGGTGAGCGACCAGCCCGGCGAGGTGAGCCAGTTGACCGGGTCGATGCCGACGACACCGAGCGCGGCGTTGACCAGCCCCGAGTCGCTGTTGAGCAGCCACGACCAGGTCGACGCCGACACGATCAGTGGCAGCAGCCACGGTACGAGGATCAGCGCCCGCAGCGTGGGCGACAGCGGGAAGTGCTGGTGGAAGAAGAGGGCCAGGGCCATGCCGATGGTGAACTGGAAGGCGAGCGACGCGGCGGTGAAGACCAGTGTGTGCGTCAGCGTCGGCCCGAAGGCCGGGTCGGTCAGCACGGCCCGGTAGTTGTCCAGGCCGGCGAAGGGCGCGCCGCCCTGCACGAACGAGCGGACGGTGTACTCGCGCAGGCTCAGCTCGACGTTGCGGTAGAGCGGGTAGGCGTAGAAGGCCAACAGGTAGATGGTGACGGGTGCCAGGAAGCCCCATGCCGGCCATCGGCTGGGCCGGCGGGCACGGGACGGGGGAGGCCCGGGTGGGGCGGCCTTCGCCGCCCCACCCTGGTCTCGTGCGGTGGTGGAGCTCTGTGTCATCGGGGGCATGGTGTCGGTTCGGCGTGCTTACCTGGTCGTGGCGGCGGCCTGCGCGGCGGACAGCGCCTCGCGCGGCGACTTCCCGCCGCTGAGCGCCGCCTGCACCGCGGTCCACAGCGATTCGGAGATCTTCGGATACTTCGTGCCGAGGTTGTCGCCGGTGCGGCCCTTGGCCGCTCGGACCGCCTCGACCCACACCTTGAGCTTGGGGTCCGCGGTGGCCTGTCGATCCTGGACGGCGGCGACGGGCGCGACGTAGGAGAGCGTGGTGTCGGTGGTGAGGAGGTTGTCGGCGTTGGTCAGGCAGGCGACGAGCTTCTGCGACGTGTCGTACCGACCGGTGTTCTTCTGCACCGGGATGGAGACGAACTCACCGCCGGTGGGCGCGGGGGCCGGGCCACCCGCGCTGGCCGGGATCGCGATGGTGCCGTACGAGAAACCGAGCTTCTCCGCGTTGGCCAGCTGCCAGGTGCCGTTCTCGGCGAACGCGTAGTCGCCGGTGGCGAACTCCTGCCAACTCGTGGTCTGGGTGTTGTTGATGACGGAGTTGGGGGCGTGGCCCTGCTTGAGCCAGTCCGTCCAGAGCGTCAGCGCGGACACCGCCTGCGGCGAGTCCAGAGTGGTTAGTTGGGCTCCCGATCCCCAGAACCAGGGCAGGAACTGGAAGCTGCCCTCCTCGGTGCCGATGGCCGAGAACGTGATGCCCTTCTTTCCCTTGGCCTTGACCGTGGTCAGCGCCGCGGTCAGGGACGTCCAGTCCTTGATCGTGGCCGGGTCGACGCCGGCGGCGGTCAGCAGATCCTTGTTGTAGTAGAGGGCAAGGGTGTTTGCCCCGATCGGCACTCCGTACGTCCGGCCCTCGCTCTGGCCGGCGCCGAGCAGGTTCTTCTCCATGGCCGAGACGTCCAGCTTGTTGTCGTCGGTGGTGGTGAGGGCGCCGGCCTCGGCCAGTGTCGAGATCACCGGGTTGTCCACGATCAGCACGTCCGGCGAGTTGCCCTGCTGGGCGGCGAGCAGCGCCTTGTTGGTCAGGTCGGTGGTGTCGTAGCCGGTCCGCTCGACCGTCGCCCCGGCGGAGGTGCCGCACTTCTTGAGCAGCGTGACCCAGTCGGAGTCGTCGGCGAACTGCGGGTACGGGTCCCAGACGACGTAGGCGCCGCCTTCGGCGGGGTCGTCGGTGGACGACGAGCAGGCGCTGCCCGCCGCTGCGGCGAGCGCCATCACGACAACGGCGGCCAGGCGCCGCCGACGACTGAGTCCTGTCATGTGTTGCCTCACTTCAAGTCGATCGTCAGGTGGGGTGTGCGGGTGACCGTCGCGGGCCGGACCCAGTCCGACCATGAGGCGAACCGATTCGCCGAATCGGTTCGCCCGAAGATAGGTCTGTCCACACCTGCGGGTCAAGGGATCGGCCAGCCCATCGAGGACCTGGGCGGAAACGCCAGCTTCATCGGGTCTTCACTTCATTGACACAGATCAGTCCCCGGTCCTACGATCCGTGCGAATCGATTCGCAAGTGCTGCCTCCGGAGAGCGTCCCCCGCGCCCCACCAAGGAGCCGCCCGTGAAAACCCCGTCCCGCGGCAGGTCAGACCGAGCCCGTGCGCTCGTCGCCCGACTCGTGGTCGGCCTGCTCGCCGCCGCTGCCGCCGTAACCGTCGTCCCGTCCCCGGCCCAGGCGGCGAATGAGTCGATCAGCGTCGACTTCTCCACGACCAACGGCACGCCGACCTACCGTGCGTCCGGCTGGATCTACGGCATGACCGAGAACGCCAGCGGCCCGGCCGACCACTTCTACCGAGACGTCAAGTTCCAGTACATGCGCGCCGGTGGCGCGCAGCTTCCCGGCAGCGGCTGGGTCGGTGGCACCTACGACCGGCGGTGGAACTCCACAGTCGCCCAGGCCCGTCGGACCACGGCCCTCGGTGGGAAGTTCATCATCCTGCCGCACGACCTGTGGGGCGCCGACGGTGCCGGCATCTCCCGCTTCCCCGGCGACAACGGCAACTGGACCGACTACGACAACTTCCTGACCCGACTCATCAGCGACGTCCGGGCGTCCGGGCTGTCCGTGCAGTGGGACATCTGGAACGAACCCAACATCACCATCTTCTGGAACCGTCCGATCTCGCAGTACCTCGAACTGTGGCGCCGCACCTACCAGCGCATCCGAGCGGAGTTCCCCAGCCAGCTCATCGTCGGGCCGAGCTGCGCCTGCGTGCCGTCGACGACGCACACCTTCTGGAACCAGTACCTGGACTTCGTCCGCTCGACCAACACGGTGCCGGACATCATCAGCTGGCACTCGCTGCCGGGAGACCCGGTCGCCAACGTCGCCGCCGCCAACGCCACCCTCGACCCGCGCGGCATCGCCCACCCGCGGCCGTACCAGATCAACGAGTACGGCGCCCCCGACGAGCAGAACCCGGCCGACGGCGCCTGGTACATCGCGCGCCTGGAGCGGGCCCGGGCGGACGGCCTCCGGGCGAACTGGGCCAGCGGCGGCAGCCTGCACAACGACCTCGGCAACCTGCTGATCCGCAACTCGGCCGGTCAGCACCAGCCCAGGGGCGAGTGGTGGGCCTACCGCTACTACGCCTCCCAGGCCGGGCAGATCGTCGCGGTGACCCCCAGCCAGTCCTACGACGCGTACGCCACCAGGGCGACCGGCGCGGCGAAGGTGCTGGTCGGTGGTGGTCGTACCACCGGGAACCTGACAGTCAACCTGCAACGCCTGGACACCACCAGCGGCATCGTGCAGAACAACCAGGTCCGGGTCCTCACCCAGCGCATTCCCCACAACGGCGGCGGCGCCGTGCAGGGACCGGTCACCGTCTCGAACAGCGTGGTCGGCGTCTCCAACAACAACGTCACAGTGACACTGCCGTACGCCAACCAGACCGACACCTACACGGTCACCCTGCTGCCGCCGTCGGACGGCGGCTTCCAGTCGGTGGCGGTGGCCCAGCACTCGCAGCAGTGCCTGGACAACCCCAACCTGAGCACCGCCGACGGCACGGTCCAGCAGCAGTTCTACTGCGATGGCGGTGATCAGCAGCTCTGGAACTTCCGCCCGGTCGCCGGGGTGGCCAACACCTACACGGTGGTCAACCAGCAGAGCGGCAAGTGCCTCGACGTCAGTGGCGTGTCCACCGCCGACGGCGCGGCCGTGCATCAGTGGACCTGCCTGAACGGCACCAACCAGCAGTTCACCCTGCGCAAGGTGACCTACTCGGGCAACGACTCGCACGACTACCAACTCGTCGCCCGGCACAGCGGCAAGTGCGTCGACGTCAGCACGGTTTCCACGGCGGCGCGGGCACCGGTCCACCAGTGGACCTGCATCGGAGCCGGCCAGGGCAACCCGCTGAACCAGACGTGGCGGGTCCTGGGCCGGTAGGCGTCTCGGGGGAGGTGAGGCGCTGGCTGTCCGCCCACCGGCCAGCGCCTCACCAGAGACACACATTTATTGACATGAATTCAACAAAGGTCATACGATTCGCTGCGAATCGATTCGCCATCACCGCCGCCGCGACCACCGCCCTGGCGCGTCGACAATCCCCCGCGCCCTCACGACTCCGAGGAGCAACCTCGTGCGAACCCCGTCCCCCGGTGGGCCAGGAAAAGCCCCCGAACTCATCCCGAGGCGCCATCGCGCCCGACGCCTGACCGCCCTGGCCGGCGCGCTGGTTGGCGTTCTCGTCGGCATCGGCGCCACCCCCGGCGCCCCCTCGCCGACCGCCGAGGCAGCCGCTGCGGCACCGCTGGCGGCAGCCATCGAGCCGGGGCAGAGCACCCCGATCATCGGTACGGCGTCCGGCCGCTGCCTCGAAGTGCCCAACTCCAGCACCACCAACGGCACCCAGACGCAACTGTGGGACTGCAACGGCGCTGCCGGCCAGACCTGGACCTGGACGTCGACCAGACAACTCCAGGTGTACGGCAACAAGTGCCTGGACGCCTCCGGCCGAGGCACCACCAACGGCACCCAGGCGATCATCTGGGACTGCAACGGCCAGAACAACCAGCAGTGGAACGTCAACAGCAACGGCACCGTCACCGGCGTGCAGTCCGGGCTGTGCCTCGACGCCAACGGCGCCGCCACCGCGAACGGCACGAAGATCATCCTCTGGTCCTGCAACGGCGGCACCAACCAGCAGTGGGCCTCGCCGACGACCCCGCCTCCGACCAACCCGCCGACCGGTTCACGCCCGTGCGACATCTACGCCTCCGGCGGCACCCCGTGCATCGCGGCGCACAGCACGACGCGGGCGCTCTACGAGGCGTACGCCGGCAACCTCTACCAGGTCCGGCGTTCGTCGGACAACACGACCCGCAACATCGGGCTCACGGGTACGGGTGGCACCGCCAACGCGGCGACGCAGGACTCGTTCTGCTCCGGCACGACCTGCGTGATCACTGTCGTCTTCGACCAGTCCGGGCGCGGCAACGACCTCTGGTACCAGGGGTCGAGCGTGGTTCCGGGGTCACCGCAGAGCAGGCCGGCGACCGCGACGTCGGAGTCCCTGACGGTGGGCGGCGCCAAGGCGTACTCGCTCTACATCAACCCCGGCAACAGCTACTGGCGCGACGGCCACCTGACCGGGGTGCCGACCGGCGCGGCTCCCGAGGGCATGTACATGGTGACCAGCGGCACGCACGTCAACAGCGGCTGCTGTTTCGACTACGGCAACAGCGAGACGACGAGGAAGGCCGACGCCGCCGGGGCGATGGACGCCATCAACTTCGGTACGCAGTGCTGGTTCGGCGGCTGCTCGGGCAGTGGCCCCTGGGTGCAGGCCGACCTGGAGTGGGGTCTGTTCCCCGGCGGAAGTAGCTCCTGGAACCCGAACCAGCGCGCCTTCACCAGCAAGTTCGTGACCGCGACACTCAAGAACAACGGCGTGAGCCGCTTTGCCATCAAGGGCAGCAACGCCCAGTCCGGCAGCCTCTACACGCTCTGGGACGGCTCGCTCCCGCCGGGATACAGCCCGATGAAGAAGCAGGGCGCGATCATCCTGGGCAGTGGCGGTGACTGCTGCAAGCCCGACGGCGGCGCGAACCTGAGCGCCGGCACCTTCTACGAGGGGGCCATGGTCGCCGGCTATCCGTCCGACGCCACCGAGAATGCCGTGCAGGCCAGCGTGGTGACCGCCGGTTACCGCTGACCATGCCGGAACGACCCGTGCGCCGGTCACCACCTGAGTGGTGACCGGCGCACGGCCTCGTCGGGCGTCGGCTGGTGTCAGGAGACCGCGCAGGATGCGCCGTTGAGGGTGACCGCGCTGGGCTTGGCGGTGTTACCAGAGTGCGTGGCCTGGAAGCCGATCGTCACCGACCCGTTGGCGGGGATGCCGGCGTTGTAGGCGACGTTCTTGGCAGTCACCTGCCCGGAGCTCGGGGAGTAGGAGGCGTTCCAACCTGAGGTGATGGTCTGCCCGGAGGGCAGGGTGAAGACCAGGGACCAGCCGTTGACGGCGGTGGTGGCGGTGTTGGTGACGGTGATGTTCTCGGTCAGGCCGGTGTTCCAGGCGTTTATGGCGACTGTCACACCGCAGGCGCCGGGAGCCGGCGGCGGCGTGGTCGGAGGCGGCGTGGTCGGCGGCGGCGTCGTCGGGGGCGGGGTCGTCGGGGGCGGCGTCGTCGGGTCGGTCAGGCCGAAGAACTGGATGGCGGACGCGGCCATGCCGCCGGAGGGCAGGCTGTGCCCGGCGCCCTGGATGCTGTACGCCTCGACCTGGACGGTGCCGCTGGTGTCGGCGTACCTCCGCCGGTTCCAGTTGGCCTGGGGAGTGTCGGTGGAGGTCGGTGTCTGGCTCAGCCCGAACACGTTGGTCCACTGCTCGATCGTCTCGGTCAACAACGAGTACGGCACGAGGGTGTCGTTGGTGCCGTGCCACAGCTGCACGCGCGGGCGGGGGCCGGAATAGCCGGGGTACGCCTGGCGCACCGCGTCACCCCACTGCTGCGGGGTCCGGTTCATGGCACCGCCGGTGCACTGACTGCTGGTGGGTGGGAAGTCCGCCGCGTTGGCGAAGCAGTTGTACGGCACCCCCATGAACGCCGCGCCGGCCTTGAACAGGTCGGGATAGAGGGCGAGCATGTGGTTGGTCATCATGCCGCCGGACGAGCTGCCGGTGGCGTAGACGCGGTCCGGGTCGGCGGCGTACTGCTGTTGGACGTGCCGGACCATCGAGACGATCGACACCGGGTCGCTGCCACCGCCGCGGCGCTTGGCAGCGTCCGACCAGACGTCGAAGCAGTTGCCGAAGCCGGCCTGCTGGGTCGCGGACGGGTAGATCACGATGAACCCGTACCGGTCGGCGAGGCTGGCGAACTCGCTGCCGGAGTAGAAGCCGGGGCCCGACCCGCCGCAGCCGTGCATGGCCACCACGGTGGCCGGCCTGGCCGGGCGGTTGTCCGGCACGTAGACGTGCATGCGCATCCGGCCCGGGTTGTCGCCGAAGCTGGTCACCTCGGTCAGCGACGCCGCGTACGCGGGTCGGATCGCGGGGACCACCAGGCCGGCAGCCACCAGTGTCATGGCGAGGGCGAGCAGCAGTTTCCTTCTGGTTCTCAACGAACGACTCCTTCGGTTGCCTGTGCAGGCTGGGACTGGCTGCGCGGTCCGCTGGCGGGGACGCCCGGCTCCCGCGGGTGATCGCGCGATGCCCGCTGTCTGTGACTCGCCCTGCCCGGCTCCGGACGGCATCGTGTGGCAATTAGTGTCCCCCGAGGACCCACAAGTGTCAATCGAAGCTTCTCTATCGAGGGCGGCTACCGCAGCCCGGCTCGGCGGCGGTCCGTCTACAGTCGTCACACCGTCCCTGAGGAGCACGGAGCGCCTGTGGCAAGCCCGTTCGACATCGACGAGATATATCCGGACGACGGAGACCAGCCACTCCGACTGCCCCGGCGGCAGGTGGGCAACTCACCCCAGGGCGTCGCGGTGACCCTGCTGGCGGACTACACGCTGCGGACCAGGGCTGCCCTCCCGTCCGCCGCCATCGTGGAGCTGCTCGCCGAGACCGGCGTGACCACGGCCGGGGCGCGTACCGCGATCAGCCGGCTGGCCCGTCGTGGCGTCCTGGAGGGCAGTCGGCTGGGGCGGCGCAGTTCCTACCGGCTCAGCCGGGCGGCCGCCGCCAACCTCTCCGCCGGCGGCCACTGGATCATCACCTCCACCACGGCCGCGGCACTGTGGGACGGGTGCTGGACGGTCGTCGCCTTCTCGCTGCCCCAGGGCCTGAGCACGCAGCGACGGGCCCTGCGCGCCCAGCTCCGCTGGCTCGGATACGCGCCGTTGTACGACGGGTTGTGGATCTCGCCCCGCGAACTGACCGCTCCCGCTCGGGCCCAGCTCGACCAGCTCACCCACGGTGCTGTCACGGTGTTTCGCGGACGGCAGGTCGCGCTCGACTCGACCGGTCACCGTGCCCCGATCGAGGCCTGGGACGTCGAGGCGATCAGTCGCAGCTACGAGGAGTTCCTCCGGCGCTGGACGCCACTGTTGCCCCCGGTGGCGTCCGGGGCGGTCGACGGAGCCGCCGCTGTGCGGGCCCGTACCGAGATCATGGACACCTTCCGCCGTTTTCCCGTTCTCGACCCGCAACTGCCCGTGGAACTCCTTCCGGACGGATGGCTCAGGCGGCCGGCCCGCGAGTTGTTCGCGGCCGTCTACGACGGCCTCGCCGCACCCGCCGAACGACACGTACGGGCGGTCGTCGCCCGTTTCACCGATGCCGCCCAGCCCGGCATCGAGGCGCACACCACTGCCGACATCCTCGCCGGACTGCGGGTCGACGCGGGCCCGGCGCAGCCGGCCCCGGGCGGCCCGGCCACCGGTTGCCCGTAACCGCGAGAAGTCGACGGTCGTCTTCGGCTGACGACTGTGAGCGATAACAGCGTCGCCGTACGGCAGCACCCCGGCGGCGCGGCGCTGCGGCTCGTCCGCCTGGTCGCGTGGCTGCTGAGCACGGCTGCTGCGGGCCCGTTGGTACCGGGCGAAACGCGGCGTTCCGGGAGATGGGCGTGAACGGCTCGTTACGTCTTGACGAACGACATGTTATCGCTCACTCTCGATATAGAGGCCGATCGTTGTGGTGGCTCACCGGGCGAGCCGCACGGGTCGTACCTCCGATCGCGACGTCCCCAGGGCATGCGGACGTCACCTCGGGACCCGGCAGGTGCCGGCAGTCCTCTCGGACCGGGCGCGCCGACGCCTGGTGGCCAGGATGGCCGGCTCGGCCATCTGTCCCGAGTGAAGTGGCACATCACCACCACCGATGCAACCACTGAAAAGGAACGACATGAAGCCCATGAGAAAGATGCTGGCGGCGGCGACCCTCGCCGTCGCCCTCATCACCGGTATGACCGTGGCGCTGAATCCCGCAGCCGCCGCTGGCACGACCTTGAAGGCCGCGGCGGCGGAGAAGGGCCGCTATTTCGGTGCGGCCGTCGCGACGGGCAAGCTCTCCACCAGTGCGTACACGACCATCCTGAACCGTGAGTTCAACAGTGTCGTGGCCGAGAACGAGATGAAGTGGGACGCCACCGAGCCGCAGCAGGGTCAGTTCAACTATGGCGGTGGTGATCGGTTGGTCAGTCATGCGCAGGCCAACGGGATGAGCGTGCGGGGTCATGCGTTGTTGTGGTATCAGCAGCAGCCGGGCTGGGCGCAGGGGATGTCGGGTAGCGCGTTGCGGAACGCGGCGATCAACCATGTGACGCAGGTGGCGACGCATTTCCGGGGCAAGATCCATTCGTGGGATGT
>NZ_JAGPYA010000120.1:0-5356 GCF_018070245.1 Micromonospora sp. M61
GCCGACGGCACCAAGGTCGACCGCAACCCTGACGGCGCGGTGATTCGGCAGACCACCTCCGAGGGCACCGTCTTCGACCGGTTCAACGGCGACGGCAAGCCCACCCACGGAACCGTGCCGGGGCAGGACGGGGGACCCGGGCAGCAGGTCGACATCACGTACGGCGCCGACGGGTCGAGTGTCTGGAGTTACCAGGGCGACGGCTCGAAGGTCTTCAGTGCCGCGGACGGGACGGTGACCCGGCAGGAGCTGAAGGACGGCAGCGTCTTCGACCGGTTCAACGGCGACGGCAGGCCCACCCACGGAACCGTGCCGGGGCAGGACGGGGGACCCGGGCAGCAGGTCGACATCACGTACGGCGCCGACGGGTCGAGTGTCTGGAGTTACCAGGGCGACGGCACCAAGGTCTACCGCAACGCTGAGGGCGACACCACCCGGCAGGTGCTGAAGGACGGCACGACCTTCGACCAGTTCGACGCGGAGGGCAACCCCACGCACGGCACCGCGCCGAGCACGAACGGGCAGCCGGCCCAGCAGATCACCATCACGTACGCCCCGGACGGGTCGAGCACTTGGAAGTACGGCGACGGCACGACGATCCAGCGGAACCCGGCGGGAGTCGTGACGGGGATGCAGGCCGGCGGGTGGACGTTCGACACGTTCGACGGGCAGGGACGGCCCACACACGCCACCGAGGACGGCAAGAACAACGCCGTGGACATCAAGTACGCCGCCGACGGTTCGAGTGTGTGGACGTACCGGGACGGGACAGTCGTCAGCCGTAACCCCGACGGGGACGTCGTGCTGATGCAGGCCGACGGGTGGATCTACGACGTGTTCGACGGTCAGGGCCGCCCGTTGCACGGGAGCAAGGACGGCAAGAGCATCACCATCTCGTACGGGGCCGACGGGCTCACCACCCTCATGTACGACCCGAAGAACGGGGTGGTCACCGACGGCAACGGCAAGCCGGTCGCCGTGATCGTGGACGGCAAGCGTTACGAGTACGCCGTGCAGATCCCGCTGCTCGGGGAGTCGATCGGCAGTCTGCGTAAGCAGCGTGACTCGGTCGAGAGCAGCCTCAATGCGATGGCGATCCACCTGCAGTCGATCTGCGAATCGTGGAACAGCCCGGCGGGGGACAAGTACGAGGCCCTCACCACCGACCTGAAGAAGCTCACCACCGACACCCGCGGCCTGCTCGATGACGCCCTCATGGCGATGCAGAAGTCGTACGAAACCTACGTCGCGGCCGAGGGAGCGAACCTCAAGAGCATGACCGCCGAGACCAGGATGACGCAGCGCTGAACCGGGGACTGTCGCGGTGTCCCGCAAAGAGGTCACTCGCGCTGTCCGCGCGGGCACCACCATCCTGATGAAGGCATAACAGCTGTCGACGGCAGCGGAAGGAAGAAGTTGCGATGGACCACATTCTCGTAACACCGGAAATGATCATGGACGCCGCGGCCAGCTGTGACGTGACCGCGACGGATATCGACGGTGAACTGGCCAACCTGCGGACGACTGTGGTGCAGATGCAGGCGATCTGGCACGGCGTCGCGGCCGGGCAGTTCGAGATCCTCATGCACGACTTCGACGTGTTCGGCCGGATGCTGCACAACGCGCTGACCGACATCGGCAGTGGCCTGCGCGGCAACTTCCACAACTACGTCGATGCCGAGCAGGCCAACATCAACAGCCTCGTCGCCGTCAACCAGGACATCCCCGGCGCGAACCTCTAGCCCTCCGCCACGAGACAGGACAGATCCATGCCAGATCCCACCACCAGTAACCTGCGCGTCCCGGCGGAACTGGAGATGGCCGGGCAGACGCTCAACGCCAAAGCCGCCGAAATCGAAGAGCAACTCGGGGCGCTGATCAACAAGTTGATGCCCCTGCAGGACCAGTGGCAGGGCCCGGCCCAGTCCTATTACCAAGGTCTGCAGCAGGAGTGGAACATCGCCGCAGACGGCCTCTTCGGCCCGACCGGTGTGCTCGGCAGGATCGCGTCGGCGATGAACCTGTCGTGGAACAACTACGCCGAGGGCGAATGGGCCAACGTGCGTACCTGGTCAGGGCGCTGAGGGAGGATCCCATGTCGGACTTGGACCGGATGTTGGAGCAGGCGCAGGCGGTGCAGGAGCAGATGGCCGCCATGCGCGACCGGCTGTCGGCCACCGAGGTCACCGGCACGGCCGCCAACGGTGCGGTGCGGGTCTCGATGACCGCGGCTGGCACCTTCACCGCCGTACACCTGAATCCGAACCTGTTCACCGACATCGACCCGGAGGAGATGGAGGAGCTGATGCTCGCCGCCCTTCAGGACGCCGGTGCACAGTTGCGCGACATGACCGAGCGCCGGATGGGCTCGCTCAACGAGATCTTCCAGTCGATCCAGCAGTAGCCGGGTAACAAGAGAAAGGCGACAGCACGCCGACGTAATTCGCCGACCCGCCGGAGACGTCGCTGCACCGACTGCTGCCGCGTGCCGCCAGCGGCGTGCCCGACGATGCTCGCGCAAGCCCGGATTGCCCTGGCGGACGGGGACGCGGCCGGGCGGCGGCCGCAGTCCCCGGCACCGGGCTCGACTGGGACGCGAACGCTCGGCGGCCGCTCCAGGCATACCTACCCGGTGGCCTGCCGAACGGCCCGCGAGCCGACCCCTCGCCGGAGGTTCACGCGCGCGGACCTGCGCTCGGAGTGGGTGGCGCACCTGCCACCGGCGCTCGATCTGACGGCCGCGCCCGAGCCGCTGCGCACCGCGACCGCCGACGATGCCGCCCCGGGCGTCACCGCCGGCCTGCGCGGTTCGCTGGCGGGCGTGGCGGCCCGACGGCGTGTGGGCGTACGTGCTGGGGCTCGACGCACCGGTGACCGAGCTGGCCGGCGCTATCGCCACGCCCATGCGCGCTCTGACCGGCTCGGACCTGCCGGTCCCGCTGGTCGAGATGTAAGTACCGGGTACCGCGTCGCCCGCCTACCAGCGGGCGAAGATGAATGCGGCGCTGCTGTGAGCGCGTGACGCGATCGTCGGTGTCGAACCGGTCCGCGTGTTCGACTCGGGCGACGCCGAGACGGGACCGGCTTTCGACACCGGCCACGACCGGCTGCACGGACCGGAACGCAGGCCGCTGCTGCTCTATCTCGACGCGGAAGCCGGCGTCCTGGAGTCTCCAAGCTCATGGCAGACGTCGTCGGACCGAGGCGCGTCGCGTCCAGCAGCAACGCGCGCGTCGTCGCGCTCCAGCACCGCGGTGCCTAGGTCCTGGCTGCCGTCGACCTTGAGCGTGGGCGTGCCGGTGGTCCTGGGGTCGTGGCATACGAGGGGTGCCGTACTCGTCGGACGCCAGCCAGAGCACCTGCTCGTCCGCGCTGCGCTGCACTTAGGTGGTGAGCCGGGCCAGGCCCTCGGTGATGGACGGTGGCGGAGAGCAGGGTGCTGGGCGGGCAGTCGGCAGTGGTGGCCGGTCGGTTCCTCTCGCCCGCTCAACAGTCCAGGATCAGCGCACCGAGGGTGTCCAGCACCGGCCGTCGTGCCGGATTGGCGACGGCCAGCAGCCTCAGACCGTCCATCAGCGTCAGCTTCGTCTCGAGGTGTAGATCCCGGGCCGCGGCGTGCACCTCGGCTGTCGGCAGCGGCTCACCCCGGGTGGCGCCGTGGGCGTATCCCAGCAACCGCGCCATTGCCGCGTCCGAGGCCGTCACAACCGGCAGGCCGGTGTGCAGCGCGGGAAGGGCGCTCAGCACCGCGTCGCTCTCGCCGAGCAGCCCGGCGAGCAGCGTGTTCCGGCGGACCGGGTCGGCCTCGGTGAGGAAGGCGTCGCGGATATCAGCGTGCCCGGTCGCGGCCAGGGTGTCGGCCGCCTCGTCCGCTGCCGTCCGCGTATCGGGCGCCGGACCGGTCAGCTCGGAGTCGCTGATCGGGAGCGCCTGGACCTGCTCACCCGGCAGCCCGGGTACCCAGCCGAGCGGCTCCAGTCCGGCCGTGGCCAGCTGGACGGTCCCCGGGAGCTCGTGCAACTCGGTGGTCGCCACCGCGTCGCCGCGGAACAGCTCGTCGTACGCGGTCAGCCAGTCCAGCGTGAACGACTGGCCCAGCGCCTCGCTGACCGGTGCCGGCAGGTCGATGGTGGGCAGGTCGTCGAAGGCGGAACCGGCGGCGCGCACCTGCTCGCCGAGCAGGGCGTGGTGCAGCAGCAGGAGGGGTATCGAACGCACCAGGTCGCTGAGTATGTCCCGCAGTCCGTCCACTGCGGCGGCTACCACCGCCGGAGTGTCGCCGCCACGTTCGGCCCAGGTCTGGGCGTAGGTGGTGGCCTCCCGGATATCGCCGTCGAGTAGATGGGTGATCCATTGCTGGGTGGCTGCGTCGATGTCCGGGTCGGGACGGTTCAGGGCCGCGTGGATGTCCGCGCGGGCCTGGTCGACGACGGGGCGCGCGGCGCTCTCGTACGCCGTTGGCGTCGCCTCCAGCAGCCGCGTGGTGTCGTCGCCCTCGGCGGGGGTGTTCGCGTTCGCGTGCCGGCGCAGCGCCTCCTCGCTGAAGTACCCGGGGATGCTGGCCTCGATGGTGGTGGCGAGCGCCTCCCACTGCTGCGCCCCCGCCGGATCCGCCGACTCGTCGAAAGCCGTGCGTAGCCTGGTCCGGGCGTCGTTGTAGAAAGCCTGCACGGCCGTCTCCGACACGTGCCGGCCCGCGTCGCGCGCCTCGAGTACGGCGGCCTGCACGGCTGCCTCGTGGCGGTGCGCCTGCAGATAGCTGAACGTGCTGCCGCGTACGGCGGTCAGCAGCTGCTCGTAGCGCACCTGCCACTCGTGCTCGGTCGCCTGGAATGCCGGGTCGTCGCTGCGGGTGCCCGCGGCGATCACCGGCGCCCACACCCGGTCGAACAGGTGACGCCCGGCGGCGACGAATTCCGTCCGGAACCGGTCGGCCACCTCGGCGGGCAGCCGGTCGAGCGACGCTGGTTGCGGGCTCCGCTCGGTCCGGGCGGCCGCGTCGGCCACCGCGTTGCCGAAGGCGCCGACAAGGTCGGGCCGGAACTCCTCGACGCGCCGGGCGGTGCCGATCCGGGCGGCGTAGTCGGTGCGCAGCGCGTCCTGCCGCGCCGTCCACTGCTGCGTCCGCGCTGCCTGGTCCAGGGTGGAGTTTCCGGTCGGGTTTGTCGGAGCGCCGTTGCTGGCGCCGAACCGGTACGACTCTGCGGCCGGCGCCCCGTTCGGGGCGCTGGTGAGGGCAGAGGCGAGCAGGCTGATCTGTGGGTTGCCGGGTAGGCCGGTGAGGAGCCGGTTCGCGATCTGCTGTGCCCGTTCCGGGGTGATCGGCTGGCGGGGGGCGGGGAGTTCGATGGTTGAT
>NZ_JAGPYA010000121.1:0-3745 GCF_018070245.1 Micromonospora sp. M61
TCATGTACCTGTTCCTCCTGGCGCTGCCGCTGGCCCAGGTGCTGCGGGCGTACACCCAGTTGCAGTCCGGTCTGGGTGCCCTCCAGCGGATCGAGGAGATCCTGGCCGTGCCCGCCGAGGGCGCTGCCGACCGGGCCGCTCCCGCCGCTGCGACGACCACCCCGCGCCGGCCCGCACCGATGATCGAGTTCGATCGGGTGGGGTTCGGCTACCCGGGCGGCGAGCCGGTGCTGCACGAGGTCAGCTTCGCGGTGCACGCCGGTACGCGTACCGCGCTTGTCGGCCCCTCCGGCGCCGGCAAGTCCACCCTGCTGGCCCTGGTCGAGCGCTTCTACGAGGTCACCGCCGGCGCGGTCCGACTGGACGGCCACGACGTCCGGGACCTGCCCCGCGACGCGCTGCGGGCCCGGCTCGGCTACGTCGAGCAGGAAGCACCCGGGCTGGCCGGCACGCTGCGGGAGAACCTGCTGATCACCACCCCGGACGCCACCGACGACCGGTTGCGCCAGGTGCTCGACGAGGTCAACCTCGCGCACCTGGTCGAGCGCACCCCCGAAGGTCTGAACGTCCAGGTGGGGGAGGGTGGGGTGCTGCTCTCCGGGGGTGAGCGGCAGCGACTGGCGATCGCCCGCGCGCTGCTCGCCGGCCCGCCGGTGCTGCTGCTGGACGAACCGACCAGCAACCTCGACTCGCGCAACGAGGCCGCACTGCGCCGCGCCATCGACGCGGTGGCCGTCCGCCGGACGCTGTTGATCGTGGCGCACCGGCTCGCCACCGTCGTCGACGCCGACCAGATCGTCGTCCTCGACGGCGGCCGGGTGGTGGCCGTCGGCACCCACGCCGAACTGACCGCCACCGACCCGCTCTACCGGGAGCTCGCCACCCACCAACTGCTGGTCGGCTGACTCCGTCCGTTCGGGGGCCGACCTGCACTCCTCCGCCGGGGTCGGGGTGCTCTCTCCGTTCGGTGTCGACTTGCCGGCGGCCGGGCCGCGCAAGCCGGCCGGAATCGCGTACCGTTGCCGCTCATGGGTGTGTCGCAACGGTTCAAGAGCAAGTTCCGGCGGTTCCTTCAGCGCCCCGGCTCGACCGTGGATCTTGCTCCGCTGGAGAAGCTGCTGCCGGCTGTCGAGGCGCGCGAGGACGAGCTCGCCGCGCTGGACGACGCCGAGCTGACCGAGGCCGCGGGTGCCGCCACCGGTTACGAGGAGATCTGCGCGATCGGCCGCGAGGCCGCCCGCCGCGGCCTCGACCAGCGGCCGTACGACGTGCAGCTGCTCGGCGCGATGTCGCTGTTGTCCGGCAAGGTCGCCGAGATGGCCACCGGTGAGGGCAAGACACTCACCGCCACGATCGCCGCGTACGGGCACGTCCGGCTCGGCAACGGGCCGGTGCACGTGCTCACCATCAACGACTACCTGGCCCGACGCGACGCCCAGTGGATGGAGCCGGTCTACACCCTGCTCGGCCTCACCGTCGGCTGGGTCAACGAGGCCTCCACCCCGCAGGAGCGGCGCGACGCGTACGCCTGCGACGTCACCTACGTGTCGGTCAGCGAGGCGGGCTTCGACTACCTGCGCGATCAGCTGGCCACCGACGTGGAGGACCGGGTGCAACCGGCCCTGACCACCGCGATCGTCGACGAGGCCGACTCGATCATGATCGACGAGGCTCGGGTGCCGATGGTCCTGGCCGGCGCCGTGCCGGGCGAGCAGGACCCGGTGCACGCCGCCGCCGCGCTGGTCCGTGGCCTGCGCAAGGGCAAGCACTACACGGTCGCGGACGACGGCCGCAGCGTCGCGTTCACCTCCGCCGGCCTGGCCGCCATCGAGGCCAAGCTCGGCATCGACCTGTACGACGAGGAGCACGTCGAGCAGCTCTCCGCGGTCAACGTGGCGCTGCACGCGCACGCTCTGCTGCACCGTGACGTGGATTACATCGTCCGGGACGGCTCGGTCGAGCTGGTCGACGAGATGCGCGGCCGGGTGGCCCAGCGCCGCCGCTGGCCGGACGGGCTCCAGGCCGCGGTCGAGGCCAAGGAGGGCCTGGACGCCACCGCCGAGGGCGAGGTGCTGGGCACGATCGCCATGCAGGCGTACATCGCGCTCTACCCGAAGGTCTGCGGCATGACCGCCACGGCGGTGCTGGTCGGCGACCAGCTGCGGGAGTTCTTCGGACTTGAGGTCGCGGTGATCCCGCCGAACACCCCCTGCATCCGCGAGGACGAGCCGGACCGCATCTACGCCACCCGGGCCGAGAAGGACGAGGCGCTGATCGACGAGATCCAGCGCTGGCACGCCAAGGGGCGGCCGGTGCTGGTCGGCACGTTGGACGTCAAGGAGTCCGAGGGCCTGGCCGCCGGTCTCAACGCGGCCGGGGTGCCCTGTGTCGTGCTGAACGCGAAGAACGACGACGAGGAAGCGGCGATCATCGCCGAGGCGGGCGCGTACGGCGCGGTGACCGTTTCCACCCAGATGGCCGGGCGGGGCGTCGACATCCGACTGGGCGGCAGCGACGGCCGCGACCAGGAGCGGGTCGCCGAGCTGGGCGGCCTCTACGTGATCGGCAGCGGCCGGCACGACAGCCGCCGGGTGGACGACCAGCTGCGTGGTCGTGCCGGCCGGCAGGGCGACCCCGGCGGCTCGGTCTTCTTCGTCAGCCTGGAGGACGACCTGGTCGTCCGGCACGCCGCCGACTCGGTGCCGGCGTCGCCGCGGATGAACGCCGACGGCCTGGTGACCGACGAGCAGGTCGACTACGCGGTGGAGCACGCCCAGCGGGTCGCCGAGGGCGTCAACCACGAGATCCACCGCAACACCTGGCGCTACAGCGTGGTGATCGAGCAGCAGCGCAGGGCTCTCGCCGCGCGCCGCGAAGGGTTGCTGACCAGTGACGTGGCCGCCGTGATGCTGCTGGAGAAGGAGCCTGAGAAGGCCGGCGAGATGGACGAGGACCTGCTCGCCCGCGCGGCCCGCTCGATCGCGCTCTTCCACCTGGACCGGCTCTGGGCCGAGCACCTGGCCGAGTTGTCGGAGGTCCGCGAGGGCGTGCACCTGCGCGCGCTGGGTCGGCTCGACCCGCTGGACGAGTTCCACCGGGCCGCCGTGCCGGCGTTCAACGACCTGATCCCGGAGATCGAGGCCCGCACCATCGCCACCTTCACAGAGACCGAATTCGATGAGGACTGGCAGCCCGACGACGGCACCCTGGTCCGGCCCACCGCCACCTGGACGTACCTGGTGCACGACAACCCGTTCGGGTCCGAGCTGGACCGGCTGATCGCGTCGATCGGGCGGCGACTCAGCGGCACCTCGCGCTGACGTAGGCCACCGGGGCCCCTGTCGTGCCTCCACGTGCGGCAGGGGCCCCGATTTACGTCGTTTCGACCCAGGTTTCCTCGGGTAGTAGCGCTGGTCGGTCGAGTCGGGAGAGAGCAGACGATGACACAGGTGACGATGATCGCGGGCCGGGCGCGAGGGCGCACGGAGGCTGCGAACAGGTGAACCTCGACACGCGGGAGCCGGTGGTGCAGACCCTCGGTGTCCTGGAAACCGCAGCCCTGTTACGCGAGCTGACCGCCGGCCTGATCGCCCTGACCGACTTTGACGAGGCGCTGCTGGCGCTGGTCCGGGTCACCCGGGACGCCGTGGCCGGAGTGCGCTGGTGCGGGTTCACCGCCCTGCGCGCCGGCGAACCCGCCGGTGTGGCCGCCTCCGACGAGCGGCTGGCCGGGCTGGACGACCTG
>NZ_JAGPYA010000122.1:0-3741 GCF_018070245.1 Micromonospora sp. M61
GGCCAGGGCGGCGGTGATCTGTCCCGGCCAGTCCAGGTGCCGCCTTCCCGGCGCCCGCGAGTCGGTCACCAGCGGAATGGCGATCAGGGCGGTGAGCAGGGCGAGCGGGATGGCCGGCAGGTAGATCCACCGCCAGGACGCGTGCTCGAGGATCGTCCCCGCGAGGAGTGGGCCGAGCGCGAGGGCGAGCATCAGGGAGGTGGCCCAGAGACTGATGTACCGGCCGCGCTTCCTCGGGTCCGGCACGGCGTGGCTGATCAGCGCCAGCGTGGCGGGCAGCAGAGCGGCCGCGCCCACACCGGCCAGCGCCTGGCCGACCCAGACCATCGCGATCGACTGCGCCGACAGCGCGACGGACGCGCCGACCGCGCAGAACAGCAGGCCGGCCTGGAAGACCTTCTTGCGCCCGTGCACGTCGCCGAAGACGCCGGCCGTCAGGATCAGGGCGGCCATCGGCAGGACGAAGGCGTCCGACACCCAGGACAGGTCGGCGGTCGACGCGTTCAGCCCTCGTTGAATCGCCGGCAGGCTCACCGACACCGTCGTCACCGGCAGATATGCGACGAACACCCCCAGGCAGGCCATAACCAGTGTCGCGCCGAGCCGGTCTCCCGACGCCTTGTCCGTTGTTGCCATCTGCGCGCAGCTCCTCTTCGGCGGACCGGGTGTCCGGCCGACGTGTCAGCATCCGTGCCGTTGAGGTGCGTCGCCCGCCGATCGCGTCGAATCCCGGAATACCGACGGATCGGCCCCCGGAGGCGAGGCTTTCCGACATTCCCGGACGGCCAGCGGGAGCTGAGTCCGTGGGCGAACCGGAGGCAGGGGAGTCCTGGGGACTCTGTGGGGACCGGAGAACGGGGCTAGGCGCCGGTGCTGGTCCGGTGGCCCCGGTGCGCCGCCGCGGGAGCGGCCGCGGCGAGTGCGGTCCGGACGGTTTCCGCCATCGGGTCGCCCGGGTGCTCGATCCAGTGCTGGACGGCGACCCGGAGGATGGCCAGGAAGGTCGCGGCCAGGAGGCGGGAGCGCAGTGCCACGTCGTCGTCGGTGAGCCGGTGGGCGAGTTCCGCGGCCAGCTCGCGCTCGATCGCGGCGTACGCCGCCACCTGGTGTGGGGCCAGACCGGGGTGCCCGCGCAGCTTCCGGCGTTGGGTCAGCCAGGAGGGCTCGGAACCGCCGAAGACCTCCTCGGTGAGGCGCTCGGCTGCCCGGCTCAGGACGGTCCACGGCGCCTCGTCGACGGGCTGTTCGCGGATCAGCTGCAACAGCCGGTGCAGGCGCATGGTGTCGCCGTGGAAGAGGGCCTGCTCCTTGTTCGAGAAGTAGTTGGAGAAGGTCCGCCGGGAGACGTTGGCGGCGTCGGCGATGGCCTCGACCGTCACCGCGTCGATGCCCTCGTCGGCGGCGAGACGGAGGGCCGCCTCGTGCAGGGCGAGACGGGTGGCCGCCTTCTTGCGCTCCCGCAGACCGGTCGTCTCGTCCATCGCACCGAGGGTACGTGCGGGTGAGCGACTTCTCAATGAGCAAACTTGCCTAGTGGGCAAGATCGGTGAATGCTTGCTTGAGGCAACCAACTCTCGTGTGGGAGCAGACGTGGAAAGCGGCGCTAGTGAACTCGGCCTTCGCCTGTACGACCTGGTCAGAAGCGTTCGACTGCTGAAGCAGCGCCGGGCTGACGAACGCCCGGCGATTCCGGCGGGCATGCTCGGCATGCTCGTGCAGATCGATCAGCTCTCCAGCGACTGCCACGCCCGCGACCTGGCCGACCGCACTCGGCTGGACGCGTCGACCGTCAGCCGCTCGGTCGCGGCGCTCGTCGCGCACGGCCTGGTCGAGCGGCGGCCGGACCCGACCGACAGGCGGGCGACCTTCCTGGCGGTCACCCCGGCCGGCCGTGCCGCCCTGGCCGACAGCCACCGCTGGTACGGCGAGGTGCTCGAACGAGCGCTCGCCGACTGGACTCCCGACGAGGTGGCGGCGCTCAGTGCCGCCCTCGGCCGGTTCACCGGCGACATCGAGGTCGCCCTCGGAAACAACGACAACGACAACCTGGAGGCCGCGCGATGAGCGCACCCACCATCACGGCCGGCGCTGAGCCGATGACCCATCGGCGGACACTGGAAGCGCTCAGTGGCCTGCTGCTGGTGCTCTTCGTCGCGATGCTGAGCAGCACGGTCGTCTCGACCGCGCTTCCGAAGATCATCGGATCGCTGAACGGCTCGCAGACCCAGTACACCTGGGTGGTCACCGCGACCCTGCTCACCGCGACGGCAACCACCCCGATCTGGGGCAAACTGGCCGACCTGTTCAACAAGAAGACCCTCATCCAGGTCGCCATCGTGGTCTTCCTGGTGGGCTCGGTCATCGCGGGCTTCTCGCAGAGCGCCGGCCAGCTCATCGCCGCCCGCGCGTTCCAGGGCATCGGGGTCGGCGGCCTGCAGGCCCTCGTCCAGGTGGCGATCGCGGCCATGATCCCGCCGCGCGAGCGGGGCCGCTACAACGGCTACCTCGGTGGAGTCATGGCCGTCGCGACGGTCGGCGGTCCGCTGCTCGGCGGCCTCATCGTCGACACGTCCTGGCTCGGCTGGCGCTGGTGCTTCTTCGTCGGCGTGCCGGTGGCCGCCATCGCGCTGATCCTGCTCCAGGCCACCCTGCACCTGCCGACCGCACGCCGGGAGAACGTCAAGATCGACTACCTGGGTGCCAGTCTCATCGCCGCTGGCGTCAGTCTGCTGCTGATCTGGATCTCCTTCGTCGACAGCTCGTTCGCCTGGGCCTCCTGGCAGACCGCGGCCATGGTGGGCGGCACGCTCGTCCTGCTGGCACTGGCGGTCTGGGTCGAGTCGCGCGCTGCCGAGCCGGTCGTCCCGCTCGGCATCGTGCGTCAGCACACCACCGCGCTGGCCATCCTCGGCAGCCTCGCGGTCGGCATGGCCATGTTCGGCGGTGCTGTCTTCCTCGGCCAGTACTTCCAGATCGGCCGCGGCTACAGCCCGACCGAGGCAGGCCTGCTCACCATCCCGATGATGGCCGGCGTCCTCGGCTCCTCGATCGTCGCCGGTCGGCTGATCACCAAGAGCGGAAAGATCAAGCCGTACATCGTCGCCGGCTCGATCCTCCTCGTCGCCGGGTTCGCCCTGCTCGGCACCATCGACCACGAGACGTCGCTCGTCCTGGTCGGCGCCGCCATGTTCATCGTCGGTGTCGGCGTCGGTATGACCATGCAGAACCTCGTTCTCGCCGTTCAGAACACGGTCTCGCTCAAGGACATCGGCGCGGCCAGTTCCAGCGTCGCGTTCTTCCGGTCGCTCGGCGGCACCATCGGCGTCTCCGTTCTCGGCGCCGTCCTCGCCCGCCGGGTCAGCGACCAGATCACCCACGACCTCGCCGCCGCCGGGATCCCCACCTCCGGCAGCGCGGGTGGCAGCAGCAACCTCAACATCACCGCCCTGCCCGAGCAGGTCCAGGACATTGTCCGGGCCGCGTACGGTGACGCCACCGGACACATCTTCCTCATCTCCGCCGCCATCGGGGTCGTCGGCATCGTCGCCGCGCTCCTGCTCAAGCCGATCACCCTGCGGACCAGCCTCGACCTGCCGGACGCCGCCACGTCGACCGCCGTCGCCGCCGACGCGATCGACGGCGCACCCGCCTTCGACCAGGTGCGCGCCGACACCACGCACGACGGACCGACCCCCCGACGCTGACGTCGGGCCGTCCGACCCGGGGCCGCCGCCGTCCGAA
>NZ_JAGPYA010000123.1:0-3572 GCF_018070245.1 Micromonospora sp. M61
GCACGGGCCACCTGCGCGGCGCGGTCGGTCGACCGCGAGTCCACCACGATCAGCTCGTCGACCAGGGCGACCCGGTCCATCAGGTGCTCGCGGATGGTCGACACGATCGCGCCGACGGTGGCCTCCTCGTTGCGCGCCGGCAGCACCACGCTGACCCGGCTCCCTCCCTTGGCGCGTAGCAGCCGGCGTGCCGGCCAGTCCGCCGCCGAGGTGGTCCGGTACGTGGCCCACGCCTCCACCACCGGTGACACGGTCGTATCCCGCACGGGCACCCCCTCCGTTCGTGCGTGGAAATAGCGACACAGTTACTTCCCATTCGCCACCACGCGCTAACCGCTTCCAGGGCGTCAGCTTGATCACAACAGTGACATTGTCGCGTTCCCAGGGCATGAACGTTTGATTGCGGACACCCCAGGGGACTGCTCCCATCGAAAAGGAAACGTTCTCGAAAGAGGTTGTCGCATGCGGAAATGCCGGGTTGGTCTCGTGGGCGCTGGCGGGGTGGCACAGCGCCATGCCCGGGTGCTGTCCGGGTTCGACGACGTCGAGCTCATCGGGGTGACCGACGTGGCACCGGAGGCGGCGGCAGCGCTGACGGCGCAGCACGGCGGCCAGGTCTTCCGCGACGTCACCGAGTTGCTGGCCGCGGCCCCGGACGCGGTGTACGTCTGCGTCCCGCCCTTCGCGCACGGTCCCGCCGAGGAGGCGGTGATCGAGGCCGGAGTGCCGATGTTCGTCGAGAAGCCCGTCGCGGTCGACCTGGGCACCGCCGAGCGGATCGCCGACCTGGTCGCGCGCAATGGGCTGCGCACCGCCGTCGGCCACCACTGGCGCTACCTGAGCGTGCTCGACCAGGCCCGCGACCTGCTCGCCGACCGCCCGGTGCGGATGGTCAGCGGCGCCTGGCTCGACAAGGTCCCCCCGGTGGCATGGTGGTCGCGCCGGGACCGTTCCGGCGGCCCGGTGGTCGAGCAGGCCGCCCACGTGCTGGACCTGATCCGTGTGCTGGCCGGCGAGGTGACCGAGGTCACCGCGTACGGCAACGGCACCCCGCCGCCGGTCGACGGCGCCGACATCGACTCGGTGACCACCGCCGCGCTGCGCTTCGCCGACGGGGCGGTCGGCACCCTCAGCGCGGCCTGCGTGCTGGGCTGGAAGCACCGCGCCGGCCTGGAGATCCTCGCCGACGGGCTGGCCCTCTCGCTCACCGAGGACGGCCTGACGATCCGCGACGCCGACGGGGAACGACACGTCCCCGCCGACCCGGAGGCCGCGCGGATCGCGGTGGACCGCGCCTTCGTCGACGCCGTCCGCGGCATCGGCGATGACATCCGTGTGCCGTACGCCGAGGCGCTGGCCACCCAACGGCTGGCCCTCGCGGTGGCCGACTCGGCCCGCACCGGCACCACCGTGCGGCTCGCCACCCCGACCGCCCCGGCGGCAATCAGCACGGGGGTGACCGTCGATGCGTGACAAGGTCGTGGTGGTCACCGGGCCCGGCCGGGTCGAGCTGGTCGAGCAGGACGCCGCCCCGCTGCGTCCCGGCACGTTCCGGGTCGAGACGCTCTACAGCGGCGTCTCCGCCGGCACCGAGCTGAGCTTCGTCAAGGGCACGAACCCCTACCTGAACGTCACCTGGAACGCCGACCTGGGGCTGTTCCAACCCGGCGAGGCGAGCACCCCGTACCCGGTGAACCGGCTCGGCTACATGCAGGTCGGCCGGGTGGTGGAGAGCGACACCCCGGCCGTCGCCGTGGGCACTGTCGGCGCGATGACGTACGGGCACCGCACCGGCTGGCTCGCCGACCCGGTCGCCGAGCGGTTCGTGCCGCTGCCCGACGACCTGGATCCGCTGCTCGGCGTCTACGTCGCGCACATGGGTCCGATCTGCGCCAACGGTCTGCTGCACGCCGCGGCCGACCTGCACGGCACCGACGTCCGCTCCCTCGGCGACGGGGTCCGCGGCCGGCGCGTCGCCGTGGTCGGCGCCGGGGTGGTGGCGCTGCTGACGGCGCTGGTCGCCCGGCGCATCGGCGCCGCCGCGGGGGAGGGGCTCGACCCCACCCCGCCCCGGCGCCAGGTCGCCGAGGCGCTCGGACTGGACACCCTCGCCCCGGACGCGGCCGACCCGGCGGTCGTGCTCACGACCCGGTGGGCCCACACCGCCGGGGACCGGGGCGCCGACGTGGTGTTCCAGTGCCGGGGGCAGGCGTGGGCGTTGCAGCTCGCCCTGCGGCTGCTGCGCCCCCAGGGCACGGTCATCGACCTCGCCTTCTACCAGGAGGGCGCGGACGCGGTGCGGCTCGGTGAGGAGTTCCACCACAACGGGCTCTCGCTGCGCTGCGCGCAGATCGGCCGGGTGCCGCGCGGGCTCACACCCACCTGGGACCGCGAGCGGCTCTCCGCCGAGACCATCGACCTGCTCCGGACGTACGGGGACGTGATCCGCAAGCACCTCGTCTCGGCGGTGGTGCCGTTCGACGAGGCGCCCACCCTGCTCACCGATCTGGCCGACCGCCGTCGCCAGGAGCTTCAGGTGGTGTTGTCCACCTGACCCGGCGGGCCGGACCGACCCGGCGGGCCGGAGCGCGCCCGCCCGGGTGACGCGGCGGACTACCGTTCCCGGCATGAGCACCTCGACGCACCGGCCGACCGGCGGCACCTCGACGGACCGGTCGGCCGGTGGCACCTCGACGGACCGGCCGGCCGGTGGCACCTCGACGGACCGGCCGGCCGGTGGCGCCGCTGCGGGCCGACCGGTCGGTCTGGGGGCGCTGCTGCCGTACCTGCGGGAGCACCGCGGCACCCTGGTCGTGGTGGGCGTGCTGTCGCTGGTCGGCGCGGCCGCGTCACTGGCGCAGCCGCTGCTCACCCGCACGGTGCTCGACCGCATCGGCGCCGACAATCCCGTCGCCGACCTGGTAGCGGTGCTGGTGGCGCTCGTGGTGCTGGGCGCGGCCATCGGTGGGCTGCGCGACTACCTGCTGCAACGCACCGCCGAAGGGGTGGTGCTGGGCACCCGGCGACGGCTCGCCGGTCATCTGCTGCGGCTGCCCATCGCCGAGTACGACCGCCGGCGCACCGGCGACCTGCTGTCCCGGGTCGGCTCGGACACCACCCTGTTGCGAGCGGTCGTCACCTCCGGGCTCTTCGAGACGGTCACCGGGGCGGTGACGGTGGTCGGCGCCGGCATCGCCATGGTGCTGCTCGACCCGCTGCTGTTCGGCGTCACCCTGCTCGGTGTGGCACTGGGGCTGGGCTTCGCCGCCACCTTCGCCCGCCGGGTCCGGGCGCTGGCCCGAGCCGCCCAGGAGCGGATCGGTGAGATGACCTCGGCGGTGGAGCGGGCCATCTCGGCGGCCCGGACCATCCGGGCCAGTCGCGCCGAGGCCCGGGAGGCGGAGACCGTCACCGGCAGCGCGCGGGAGGCGTACGACGCCGGCCTGCGGGTGGCGCGGGTGCAGTCACTGGTCGGCCCGATCGGCTCGATCACCGTGCAGGGCGCGTTCCTGCTGGTGCTCGGCATCGGCGGGCACGGCCAGGATCTCCTCGATCCGCTGGAGGGCACCCAG
>NZ_JAGPYA010000124.1:0-3472 GCF_018070245.1 Micromonospora sp. M61
TCGACCACCTCGAGCGACGTGGCCCGCACCTTCACCGGCTCTACCTTGCCGTTCTCCATGCTCCAGCGGTAGTGGGCGCTGTCCGGCGGCGTGCCCTGTCCAGTGCCCCCCCTGCTGAACGACGGGTTGTCGGCCGGCTTGCCAACCGTGACGGGCGGCGCGTCGGGGGCCCGGCCCCAGCCCTTCGGGAGCGTCGCCACGACCTCGGTCGTGCCCAGCGGCCTCCACTGGTGGCTCACTGGGTCCTTGACCAGCATCGACGTGGGCTCACGCTGGAAGAACAGCTCCTTACCGTCGACCCTTTGCCCGGTCAACTGCGGCCTGCTGATCTGGTCGACCTTGAATCCCTCATCCGGGCTGAACGAGCGCGACTGCCAGCCTTGGCGCACCCCGGGCCCGTTCAGGTCGTGGAAGCTCGGCTCGCCGGGCCGCGGTTTCACCGGCGGCCCCGACGCGAGCGCCGGCGGCTTGTGGAACGTCAGAAGGTCCACGGTGCCATCCGGGTTCTGCCGGAGCATCTGCGTGGGCCGGGGCTGGGCAGCCCCGGCCGTACGAACCGCCGGTGTGACCGAGTTGACGTCCCACGACCTGCCGTCGGGGGAGTAGCTGAGGAGCTGCTCCTGCGGCTTGCCGTTCAACGGCTGCGAGTGCAGGACGTTCTCGCCCGGGCGCAGCGTGGTCGGGCCCATCGTGCCGTCGGCGCGCAGCTCGACATAGGACAAGGACTTGTCGGGGCCGGTGGCGGGTCCCTCGAGGGTCGGGCGCGCATCGCCGCCGGGCTGTCGCCCCTCGGCCGTGAACCGCGACTCCGCCGAAACCCGCACAAGATCGGCACGCCCGTCGGGGCCGGTCTGGAGCAGCTGACGCCCGGGGGTCGGGGTGCTCGCAGGCCCCGGAGCGTCGGCCCCGGTGGTGCCGCGCACCTTGTCGAGGAACGTTTCGTGGTGGGCGCGTAGTTGTTGGGGGGTCGGGTGTGTGGCGGTGGTGGCGGTTTCGTCGAGTACGCGCCCGGGGCCGTGCTTCGACCGGTCGGGGGGAAGGTCGGCTGTGGTGGCGCGTTGTTTTCCTTCGAAGGCATTGGCGTGTTGGTCGCGCAGTTGTTGGGAGGTCGGATGCGCGGCGGTGGTGGCGGTCTCGTCGAGTACGCGCCCGGGGCCGTGCTTCGACCAGTCGGGGGGAAGGTCGGCTTTGGTGCCGCCAATTCCTTCGAAGGCCTTGACGTGGTTTTCGCGTAGTTGTTGGGGGGTCGGGTGTGTGGCGCCGATGGCGGTTTCGTCGAGTACGCGCCCGGCGATGAACTTCGAGAAGTCGGGGGTATGGCGAGGGGCGACGGGGCCGGCGGTGGTGCCGCGTATCTCTTCGGAGAACTTGACGTTGTGGTCGCGTAGTTGTTGGGGGGTCGGATGCGCGGCGCTGGTGGCGGTTTCGTTGAAACCGCGCCCGGGCGTGTGCGGCGCGACGGTGTGCGAGGTGGTGGTGGCTGGCACGTAGTCGGTGACGCCGGGCCGACCGGTCGGCGGCATCAGGTGGTTGCCGCTGTTCAGCACCGACGTCTCGGGCAGGCCGCCGGGGCGCATGGCGGGGGGCAGCGACGTCCCGTGCGGCACGGTGGCCGGGCCGGTCGGCGGGGTGGCGTGGATCGTCGGGCCGGTGGCCGACGATTCGCGAGAGATGCCACGACCCTCGGCCATCCCGACCAGGCCCCGCTCGGTCACGGTGGGCTGGGGCGGCTGGTGGACGACGTTCGACGCCGGGGTGTTGACCTGCGGGGAAAAGTCGCCGCGCGCGCCGGTGGGGGAAACGGTGCGGTCGAGGTTCGCCATCCGCAGCCCGTCGCCGTGCGTGCCGGCCTGTGGTGCGGCCGTCGTCGTCGTGGTGGTGCGCGGTGCGCCGAGCGGCTGGTTGACGTGACCGGTGCCCTGCTGGGTGGACGCGCTCACCGACTTGGTGCCGCCCGGCGCGCCGACCGCCAGACGGCTTACGTCGCCGGCGGACGAGGCCGACACGGTCGGTGCGGCGTGGCTGCCGGCCGGCACCACCGGCGCGGCCGTGATGTCGCTGGCGCTCACCGCAGGCGTGGTGTCGTTGACGCGGGGTGTGTTGGCGATGTCCGCGCCCTTGACCGGCGCCGGGCTGTTGAGCCGCACGGTGTTGCCGTCCGTCCCGGTGGCCGGCGACACCTTCGGCGACGCCTGCGTCTTCGGGACCGGCGGGGGAGTGGCACCGCGGGAACCCAGCCGCGGCACCGAGTTGACGGCCCGGATCGAGAACAGACCGCCCAGCCCGCCCGCGAGCAGGATGTTCAGCAGCAGCTCCGAGCTGTGCAGCTCCACCGGCAGGTCCATCGCCCCGTAGACGATTCCCCGCATGCCGAACTCCATCGCGACCTGCATGGAACCGAACGTCAGAAAGCCCAGCGCGACGTCGATCAGCATGGTGGCGATCCGGCCGGCCACTGCGCTCATGGCCGGCAGCAGGCTGGCGAGCAGGCTCGACAGGGCGGCGAGGGCGGGTGCCAGCACGAATGCGAGGCCGATCGTGAGCACACCGAAGATGGCCAGCACGATCTGGACGATCGTGGCCGCCTTCTCCCGCTTGATCTGCTCCTCGACCTTGCTGGCGTACTCGTCGAGGAAGTTCGCGAATTCCCGCGCGGCGTCGGCCATCTTGCCCAGTTTGACGTTCACCGCGTTCGCCGCGGCCGTCGCCGAAAAGTATGCGAACCCCGTCCACTTGATGCTGTTGTAGGCCGACATCACCGTGCCGCCGAGCGACTCCAGTCGATCGGCCTGTGCACGCCAGTCGGCGGCGAGCGCGCGCAGCTCCGCAGGGCTCGCGTGCCCGTTCGTCTGCTTCGCCACGGCGCGTCGTCAGCTGTCGGTCTTCGGCGTGGGGTACGGGTTGGTGTTGTAGTCCACGGTGATCGGCGGCATCGTGCTGTCCTGCGGTCCCCCCTCGCCGTCGCCCTCGCCGGCGATGGCGTGGACGAATGCGTCGAACATGTCTGTCACGGCGTGCTCGGCGGCGTTGTAGTTCGCCGCCGCCACCACGGCGCCGTAGCGGACCCGGTCGAGGATGCCCGGGGTCTCCACCTTCGTGGTGTCGGCCGGGTCGGGGGTGCCGAACAGGCGGTTCTGCACGTCCTGGAGGCGCTCGTTGAACGCGTCGGCCGCCTCGGAACTCTCACCGACCCAACCGATCTTGAGCTGGTCCCAGGTGTTGCCGATTTCCCTCCAGTCGTCCTGCAGGCTGGTGATCAGCGAAGCCAGGTAGACGCTCGCGGACCGGTGCATGTAGTACATATCCACGTTGATTCGCACGGCAGAGGCGTCATAGTTGGTCGCACCGTCACTCACCATGCACGCTCCGTAGGTTGGACTTCACCCTCCGAGCCCGACCGTAGCCACGTGGCAGGGCAGCGTCCCAGACCCCGTTGCGGCGTCGGCGGGTCGTACCAAGAGGGACGTTGCCG
>NZ_JAGPYA010000125.1:0-3343 GCF_018070245.1 Micromonospora sp. M61
GGCCCCACCCCCAGCCCCGTTGATCATGAAGTTAGCGTCACGACACGCCGGGACCGGCGGCGATAACCTCATGATCGACGGGCGGGGTGTGGGCCTGGAGGGGGGTTGGTTGGGGTTGGGGTCAGGGGGTGGGCGGGGGGTTTTCTGGGTTGGTGATGGGGGGTTTGCGCTTTGCCCGTTTGCGCTGTCGCTTGACCGCTTGGCGCCTTGGCTCTCCCCCGGCCAGCCCGGTGACCGTCTGGACCGCCAGCACCGCGCCCCACGGCCCCGCCACCCAGGCCGGCCAGAAGTAGAGCAGGTCCTGGCTGAGCAGTGACGTCACCGCCCAGATGGTCACCACGATGGCGATCACCTTCAGGTACGGCAGCCACACCTCGGCCAGCCAGCGGGCCGTGACGCCGCGCGCCACCGGGGCAGGCTGGTCACCGACACTCGGCGGGGCAGCCGGGGTGAGCGGCGACAGCGCCGAACGCTCCACCGGCGCAACCGGCGGCAGGTCGGTCAGCAGCCCGTCCAACTCGGCGTACGTGCGCGCGGCGTAGGCACGCTGCAACCGCTCGTCATACTCGTGCAGATCCAGCCGACCCTCGTTGAGGGCGACCCGTAACCGGTCGGCCACCGCCGTACGGTCCGAGTCCGAGGCTCGCATCCCGTCGCGCCCGTCCATGCCGGCAAGCATGCCACCGTCACGCCAGTCATGCCCCACCCCAGGGCTCGGTCGATCATGAGGTTATCGCCACCGACGCCGGCGTGTCGTGACCACAACTTCATGATCAACGGGCGGTGCCGGGGGTTGAGGCCCTGGGGGTGGGAGGTTTCAGGGGGTTTTGGAGGCAGCGGGTTGGCGGGCGGTCACCAGGTCGCCCAGGCGGGCCCGGCCGCCGTCGAACGCGGTCAGCACCCAGACCCCGTCCGGCAGCAGAGCCATCGAATGCTCGACGTGCGCCGCCACCGAGCCGTCGCGGGTCACCACCGTCCACCCGTCGGACAACTCGACAGTACGCGGGGACGCCATCGTGATCATCGGCTCGATGGCCACCGCCATGCCGGGGACCAGGCGTGGGCCCTTGCCCGGCCGACCGTGGTTGAGCACGTGCGGGTCCTGGTGCATCTCAGTGCCGATGCCGTGCCCGCCGTAGCCGTCGACGATGCCGTACCGGCCACCCTTGCGGACGGCGGTCTCCACCGCGTGCGAGATGTCGGTGAGTCGGCCCTTGCCGCTGGCCGCACCGCGGGCGGCGGCGGCGATGCCGGCCCACATCGCGTCCTCGGCGACCGCGGCCATCTTCAGCAGAGCCGGGTCGACCTCGCCGACCCCGACGGTGATCGCAGAGTCGCCGTGCCACCCGTCCAGGACCGCACCGCAGTCGATCGAGATCAGGTCACCGGCCTGGAGCACCTGCTTCGGCGACGGGATGGCATGCACGATCTGCTCGTTGACCGAGGAACAGATCGACGCCGGGAAACCGTGGTAGCCCTTGAACGACGGAACGCCACCTGCCTCGCGAATGGTCGACTCGGCGATGGCATCCAGATCGGCGGTGCTCACCCCGGGGGCGACAGCCTCCCGCATCCGGCGAAGCGCCTCGGCGACCACCAGCCCGGCGGCCCGCATCTTCTCGATCTGGTCAGGGGTCTTCAGCTGGATGTCCAGCTGGGGACGACGCATGGAGCGATTACCTTTCGTTGCCGAACAGCGGGGCACATAACGCGTACCCCGCTGTTCGCACTCTATCCGCCGTGGCCCGGCCGGACCTCAGCCGCCGTACGACCGCAGGGCGTCGATGGCCCGGGTGGTCACGTCCTCCACCGGGCCGGTGGCGTCGATCCCGACCAGCTTGCCCTGAGCGCCGTAGTAGTCGACCAGGGGTGCGGTCTTCTCGCTGTATTCGCGGAGCCGCGTCGCGATCGTCTCCGGCTTGTCGTCGTCGCGCTGGAACAGCTCGGCGCCGCACCGGTCACAGATGCCGGGCCGGGTCGTGGCGTCGAACTCGACGTGCCAGATCTTGCCGCAACCCCGGCAGGTGCGCCGGCCGGAGAGCCGCCGGATCACCTCGTCGTCGTCGACCACCAGCTCCAGGACCAGATCGAGCGCGGTGCCCAGGTCAGCGAGGAGCTTGTCCAGAGCGGCCGCCTGCGGAGTGGTCCGCGGGAAACCGTCGAGAAGGAAACCCTCGCTGGCGTCGGGCTCGGCCAGCCGGTCCCGGACCATGTTGATGGTGACCTCGTCCGGAACCAGCTCGCCCGCGTCCATGTAGCGCTTCGCCTCAACCCCGAGCGGCGTGCCCTGGGTGACGTTCGACCGGAAGATGTCTCCGGTCGAGATCTTCGGCACCGAGAGGTGCGCGGCGATGAACTCGGCCTGTGTGCCCTTGCCCGCCCCCGGCGGGCCAACCAGAACGAGTCTCATCTACCGCAGGAACCCTTCGTAGTTCCGCTGCATGAGTTGGCTCTCGATCTGCTTAACGGTCTCCAGACCGACGCCGACCATGATGAGCACAGCGGTGCCGCCGAACGGGAAGTTCTGGTACTGCTGGTTGTCCAGCCAGATGAAGAAGAAGTTCGGCAGGATCGAGATGACGCCCAGGTAGAGCGCGCCCGGCAGGGTGATCCGACTGAGGATGAAGTCCAGGTAGTCGGCGGTCGGCTTGCCCGGGCGGATGCCCGGCACGAACCCGCCGTACTTCTTCATGTTGTCCGCGACCTCGGTCGGGTTGAACGTGATCGAGACGTAGAAGTACGTGAAGAAGATGATCAGCAGGAAGTAGACCGCGATGTAGATCGGGCTGCTCGGGTTGACCAGGTTGTTCTGGATCCACGCCTGGGTCTTGCCCGGGTCGGTCTGATCGAAGAACTGCAGGGCCAGCTGCGGCAGGTAGAGCAGCGACGAGCCGAAGATGACCGGGATGACACCCGCCTGGTTGACCTTCAACGGGATGTAGGTCGAGGTGCCGCCGTACATCCGCCGGCCGATCATCCGCTTGGCGTACTGCACCGGAATGCGGCGCTGCGCCTGCTCGATGAAGGTGACCGCGGTGATGACCACCAGGACCAGCGCGATGACCAGGGCGAACATGTCCCAGCCCTTGCTGGTCTTGATCTGCCAGCCCTCGCTGGGCAGCCGCGCCGCGATCGAGGTGAAGATCAGGACGGACATGCCGTTGCCGACGCCGCGGTCGGTGATCAGCTCACCGAGCCACATGACCATGCCGGTGCCGGCGGTCATCGTCATCACCAGGATGGTCAGGGTCAGCCAGTCCGGGATGCCGGTGCCGGTGGGGATGATCGGGAACTGGTCGCACTTGTTCTGGAACAGCTGCCCGGAGCGGGCCAGGGCCACGAA
>NZ_JAGPYA010000126.1:0-3206 GCF_018070245.1 Micromonospora sp. M61
GGTCGACCGACCGCACCGCGCAGGTGGCCCGTGCCGCCGGCGCGGAGGTGGTCAGTCAGGACGAGATGACCCGAGGGCTGCCGCAGCTCACCGGTAAGGGCGACGCGCTCTGGGCCGGGCTCGCCGCCGCCGAAGGGGACGTGGTGGCGTTCATCGACGCCGACCTGCGGGAGTTCCGGCCGCACTTCGTGAGCGGGCTGCTCGGCCCACTGCTCACCGACCCGTCGGTGGACTTCGTGAAGGGCTTCTACCATCGCCCGCTGGTGGGCAGCGCCAGCGTGGAGCCGGACGGCGGGGGCCGGGTGACCGAGCTGATGGCCCGCCCGCTGCTCAACCTCTTCTGGCCCGAGCTGGCCGGCTTCGTGCAGCCGCTGGCCGGCGAGTACGCCGGCCGCCGTGACGTGCTGGCCCGGGTGCCGTTCGTCTCCGGTTACGGCGTGGAGACGGCTATGCTGATCGACCTGCTGGAGCTGGTCGGGCTGGACGCGTTGGCCCAGGTCGACCTGGGCGAGCGCAAGCACCGCCACCAGGACACGGCCGCCCTTGGCCGAATGTCCGCCCAGATCATGCTGACGGCCTGGTCCCGGTTGCAGCGGCGCGGCTGGGCGGTCCCCGGCGCGACGCCGGAGGCGTTGCTGACCCAGTTCCGTCGCGGTGGGTCGGACACGCTGCCGCACCTGGACCGGGAGATCGTGGTCAGCGACGTGTCCATCGAGGAACGCCCGCCGCTGGCCGAACTGCGCCACCGCGTGCCCCGTCGCCGGGTGGCCGCCGCGTGAACGCCAGGAAGGGACGAGCGCGATGAGCCTCACCGTGTTGATGAACGCCGGTCCGTGGCTGTCCGTGCCGCCGCCCGGTTACGGCGGCATCGAGAACGTGATCGCCACGCTGGTGCCGGAGCTGCGGCGACTCGGCGTCCGGGTGGTGCTCGCCTCGGTGGGCAGCAGCACCCTGCCGGTGGACGAACAGATGTCGGTCTTCGACGACGGGCAGTTCGCGGCGTTGCAACGGCCGTACAACCAGGTCTGCGGGATCGCCCAGGCGCACCTGGCCGGTGTGGTCCGCGAGCTGCACTCCCGCGACGACATCGACCTGGTGCACGACCACGTGGAGGCGGTCGGCCTGGCCACTCTCGCCGCGATGGGTCCCGCCGGCCCGCCGACCCTGCACACCCTGCACTGGGACCTGGCCAAGCACCCCGCGCTCTACGGCGGGCTGGACGGCGGTGACCGGGTCCGGGTCAACGGTGTCTCCGCGTCGCAGCTGGCCCGCGCCCCGCTCGCGTTGCGGGAGCACTCGGTGGGGCACGTGCACCTGTCCACCCCCCTGGCCGTGGACGCCGACCGGCGGCCCCGACCGGAGAAGGGCGAGCACCTGCTCATCCTCGGCCGGATCAACCCGGGCAAGGGGCAGGACGTGGGTGCCCGGCTGGCACACCGGGTCGGGTTCCCACTGGTCCTGGCGGGGCCGGTCGGCCCGTACCATCGGCCGGCCGATCTGGCCGCCGCGGGCGACGAGGCCCGGCAGAACCCGGACGTGCGGTTCTTCCTCGACGAGGTGGCGCCGCACGTCGACGGTGACCTGGTCCGCTGGATCGGCACCGTGGCCGGTCAGGAGCGGGACGACCTGCTCGCCAGCGCCCGCGCGTCGCTGTTCCCGTTGCGCTGGGAGGAGCCCGGTGGCACGGCGGTGGTCGAGTCACTCGCCCTGGGCACGCCGGTGGTGGCGACCGCCCGGGGCTGCCTGCCGGAGCTGATCGAGCACGGCCGCACCGGGCTGCTCACCACCGACGAGGAGGAGCTGGGCGACCTCGTGGTCGCCGCCGACCTGCTCGATCCCGACGAGTGCCGGCGGGTGGCCGCGCAGCGGTTCACCCCGGCGGTGATGGCCCAGCGCTACGTCGAGCTGTACGAGCGGGTCCGCAAGCTGTCCAGCGCGCCGAGGCTGCTGCCGGCCTGAGCGTAGGCGCGGCGGTTTCTGGGCGGCCGGTGACGGGGCGGCGGTTTGTCGGCGGCCGCAGCGGGTAGGCGGCAACGCTCATGCCCGCCGCGCAGCGAGGAGCCGGGAATGGTCGGACCAATGGCCCACTCCCGGGCCCGACCCAACCCGGCCGACGGCAAGCCGCTGGTCCGGCGGGCGGCGGCGACGGTCGGGGTGCTGTTCCTGCTGATCGGTGTGCTCGGCTTCGTGCCGGGGATCACCAGCGGCACGGACAACCTGCGCTTCGCCGGCCACGGCTCGGGCGCCTTCCTGTTCGGCGTCTTCCAGGTGTCGGTGCTGCACAACCTGGTGCACCTGGCGTTCGGGGTGGCGGGTCTGGTGCTGGCGCGGACGATCACCGGCGCGCGGGCGTTCCTGGTCGGCGGCGGAGCCGTCTACCTGGTGCTCTGGCTGTACGGACTGGCGGTGGACCACGACACCGGGGCGAACGTACTGCCGGTGAACGACGCCGACGACTGGCTGCACCTGGGCCTGGGCATCGGCATGATCGCGTTGGGCCTGCTGACCGGGCGACCCCGTCGGTGACCTGCCTCGCCCTCGGCACGGGGCCCGTTTGATCCGCTTCGACCTCGGGTAGTGGTGAGATCCCGACCCCGCAGCGAATCGAGGGCACCAATGTCGAGCCGGATCACCTGCGAGGTGCGCACCACGGCACCGGTGGCGGTCGTCCGACTCACCGGCGCCCTGGACCTGGGCACCATGCGGTCGGTGCACCACGCGCTCCGCGACGCACTGGTCGACCAGCCGGACGCGCTGGTGGTCGACATGGCCGAGGTCGACGTCAAGGACCGGCTGGCCCTGTCCGTCTTCGCCGCGACGGCCCGTCGGGCCGAGGAATGGCCGGGCGTGCCGGTGGTGCTCTGTTGCCCGTCGCCGGTCGCCGCCCGTTGGCTGTCCGAGTCGACGACGTGCCGGGTGGTCCCGGTGTCCCCCGACTGCGCGGAGGCGACCCGGGTGGCGGGCACGACGTCCCCATTGCGGATGCGGGCGCGACTGGAGCCCGTTGCCGGCGCCTGCCGGCGAGCCCGGGAGCTGGTCACCGAGGCGTGCGCGCGCTGGAATCTGCCGGACGCGTCCGGCCCGGCGGCCCTGGTGCTCAGCGAACTGGTCGGCAACGTGGTCCGGCACGCCGGCACGCCAATGCAGGTGACGGTGACCCTGCGCCGGCCGTATCTGCACCTGGCCGTGGTGGACGGCAGCAGCGC